>NZ_WXWK01000010.1:0-41363 GCF_009904835.1 Vibrio sp. V33_P6A3T137
GTATTAAATCACATTCTTTCTTTTTGCAATTTTCCTCTCTGGGTAACTATTGACCCAGAGAGTACGATTAATAATAATTATCAAACTTATTTATACAATAGTATCGATAACGCTTAGTGCCATTCCATTGCAGTAAGTAAGTTAAATACCGTCGATTGTCCTACTCTTTGAGATAAAAGGTTTATTCATGCAAAAGAAGTTGCTCTCAACTGTCGCTTTAGTCAGTAGTTTCATCACCGCCCCATTACTCCACGCTCAAGACATCACGCTTTATTCAGGCCGTGGTGAAACGCTTGTTAAACCGATCATCGAACAATTTGAAAAGCAGAGTGGCATTAAAGTTAACGTACGTTATGGTGATACCGCTCAACTTGCGGTGTTATTGCAAGAAGAAGGCGCTCGCTCACCAGCTGATGTGTATTGGGGACAAGATGCAGGTGCGATGGGAGCACTGGCTAACGCAGGTCTCTTAGCCACGCTACCAGAAGCGGTTTACAAACAGCTACCTGAGATTTATACCAGTAAAACAGGTCAATGGGTTGCCGCCAGTGGCCGCTCACGCGTGATCGCTTATTCGACTGAACGCGCTTCTGCGGAAGATATTCCAGCCTCTGTGTTTGATTTAACATCAGAAAAATACCAAGGCCGTTTTGGTCTTGCACCAACCAACGGTGGCTTCCAGTCATTCGTTACCGCAATGCGTGTTGAGCATGGTGACGAGAAAACCTTGGCGTGGTTAAAGGCGATGAAAGCCAACCAGCCGAAAATTTATCGTAATAACACCACTCAAGTACAAGCCATTGGCGATGGCGAAATTGATTTTGCGTTGGTCAATAACTACTATTTACCACGCTTTGTTGCCGCCAATGCGAGCTTCCCAGCCAAGCAGACTTACTTTGCCGAAGGTGATATTGGTAACTTAGTTAATGTCGCGGGTGTTGCCGTGTTAAAAAGCAGTAAAAAGCAGCCTCAAGCGATTCAATTTATTGAGTACATGCTGTCTCCTGCCGCTCAGCAATACTTCACCTCAGTAGTTGGTGAATACCCAGTCACTCAGGGCATCATTCCTAACCCTGTGTTGGGTGAGCTAGATACACTATTGCAAGCAGCACCCAGTATTGACCTCGATCAACTGGCTGATTTACAAGGTACCTTAAAACTGTTGCGTGACGCAGGTTTGCTATAAGTTTTACGATAATTTCGTACCTTATTCATTACCCTTAATGGTAATATCTCGACCACAAAGCCAGTGCGCAAGCATTGGCTTTGCTATTTAATCGTAATTTATAGTATGCAACTTGGCCCTATAATTTGGCCTTGAACAGACTATCTCCGTCTCAGCGTTATCACGCTCAATCAAGAGATAGTAATAATTAGCAAACTCCACCAAGGACACTGAATACAGGTAGTAACTCCTATGAGTGTTTCATCACAACCAGACTTTTCTATACGAGCGATTCGTCAACGTCCTCCGTTTTATTTACTGCTCAGTGCTGGTGTTATCTCACTATTGATGATCATTCCGCTGTTTTACTTGGTTCTGCGTGCATCACAAGCTGATTATGATCAGCTGATTGAATTGGTGTTTCGAGCACGCAATTGGCAACTTTTGCTCAATACATTATCTCTGACCTTTGGCGTGTTAGCCGTTTGTACCTTTTTAGCACTGCCCATGGCTTGGTTAGTTACCCGTACCTCGATAGCAGGAAAACAGCTGTTAACCATTCTCGCGATTGTTCCCCTTGCGATACCCGGTTACGTGATGGCTTATGCTCTACTCGGTATCGGCGGCAATATGGGCGCATTAGCTCACCTATTTGATATTCGAATCAGTAATATCTCCGGCTATTGGGGGGCGGTGTGGGCGCTGGCGCTTTATACCTATCCATATATATTTCTGAATCTACGTGCAGCGCTGTTAGGATTAGACAGTAGCTTGGAAGAGAGCGCCTACAGCCTTGGTTATTCTCGATTCGCCACCTTTCGTTTTGTGATGCTGCCACATTTATTACCAGCGCTCCTCGCTGGCTACATGGTGGTGGCTCTTTATGTGCTCGGCGATTTTGGCGCCGTAGCCTTAATGCGCTATGAAGCGTTTAGTTTTGCGATTTTTAATCAGTATTCAGGGGCATTTGATCGGATTTACGCCGCTTGGCTATCACTGATGTTACTGGCTCTAGCGGGCAGTTTTTTATTAATTGAATACTCATTGTTAAAACGGAAACGCCTCTCCAGTGTCGGTAGTGGTGTTACTCGTCATGCAAAACCGTTCGCCTTAGGGGCTTGGACTCCTGCAGCCTGGCTCTATGTCACTGTTGTGTTTTCCGCCTCCATCGGTTTGCCTTTAACCATGCTCGGTTACTGGATGATCGTCATACCACCGGATATCAGTTTGCTCATGCAAGTCCCTTTCACTTTTGCACGCTCTGCCTTTGCCGCCGCACCCGCCGCGTTATTGGCGGCTTTGATGGCGCTGCCACTGTGTTATTTAGTGACTCGCTATCCATCGCCATTAACACGCACCATGGAACGCAGTGCTTACATTGGTTATGCACTGCCTCCTTTAACGCTGGCTTTAGCCATGGTGTTTTTTGCTCTGCATAGTGCATTTTTCTTATACCAGACCTTAGCATTGCTGATCCTGACTTGGAGTCTAGCCACTCTTGCCTTAGCGATGGGCCCTATTCGCAGCGCGCTCATCCAAACCCGTCAAAATACCGAAGAAGCGGCGCAGTCCTTAGGTTACAGTTCAAGCGCTAGTTTTTTTTATGTGGTTCTGCCTCGCTTAAGACGCGGTATTTTAGCGTCCATCGCTTTGGTGTTTCTATTCTGCATGAAAGAACTGCCGATCACTTTCTTACTCGCTCCTACGGGGTATCACACCTTAGCGGTGACTGTGTTTTCACGAACTTCGGAAGGATTGATGGCAGAGGCCGCCCCCTTTGCGACGGCGATTGTTTTATTTTCTAGTTTATCGATCGGTTTAATCTTAAATCGTGAAAAGATCAAAGGGACCCAATGAGTTCATACAACCTTGTTATTGACGCTATGCAAGACACCTTAGCGACTGAAAAATCGCCTCATTGCCAATACCAAATTCAAGCGCAGCAATTAAGTAAATGGTTTACCGATAGCGATCAACCTGCAGTCAGCGATGTCTCTTTTCAACTGCAAGCCGGTGAAATTTTGGCTTTATTAGGTCCCAGCGGCTGCGGAAAAACCACCACATTACGCATGCTAGCTGGATTTGAGCAACCTAACTCAGGTCAGATTGCCCTTCATGGCCAAGAGGTCACTCAACGACCCGCTCAAGAACGTAATATCGGCATCGTCTTTCAAGATTATGCGCTGTTTCCACACATGACAGTGGAACAAAACATTATGTTTGCTATGCGTACGACGCCCAAAAATCAACGTGCAGAAAAAGCGATCCCTTGGTTAGAGTTAATGGGACTAAGCCATTTATGTCATCGTTATCCCAACGAGTTATCCGGTGGACAGCAACAACGTGTAGCGCTTGCTCGTACCTTAGCCGCTGAGCCCGACTTAGTGCTGCTTGATGAACCGTTTAGTAACCTTGATGCGGCACTGCGTGAAGCCACGCGTAATGAAATGCGTCAATTATTTAAGCGCTCAGGAACAACGGTGATTTTAGTGACTCATGATCAAGCGGAAGCACTGTGCTTCGCCGATAAAATTGGCGTGATGCAACAAGGTAAATTGGTGCAAATCGGTACACCACAACAGGTCTATCAGCAACCGATCAATGCGTTTGTTGCTCAATTCTTAGGTCATACTAATTTAATCACCGGTCAAGTTGATGGCGATCAGGTACAGACTCGCTTAGGCAATATCACGCTTCCCGGATTGTCTGAACCCAGTGTTACTCTCTCTATTCGACCAGAAGATATTCAACTGAGCAGCCAGCTAAACGAGCAGCAGACACAAGCGACGGTGATCAGCCGTGAATTTCGTGGCCATGATTACTTTTATACCCTACAACTCGATGAACTGAATTTATCAGTTATCACTAACCGTCACGCTGAATTTGCCGTAGGTCAAACGGTCGCGATTACCAACATCGCTTACGCTTGCCGTTTACTGGCATAAAAAATCCCCTTACTGAGCCTTCAGTAAGGGGATGATCAACGATTCAATATCGCTATTTTAGAGTGACAAATTCAGGGTAAGCATCAACGCCGCAGTCATGAATGTCCATGCCTTGCATTTCTTCTTCTTCAGTGACTCGAATACCAATCGTCGCTTTGAGAATCGCCCACACCACTAAGCTAGCCGTAAACACCCAAGCAAAAATCACCGCAGCACCGAATAACTGAGCGGTTAATGTCGCCTCAAGGTTACTTAAAGGCACCACCAGCAAACCAAACAAACCACACACACCGTGTACTGAGATGGCACCGACTGGATCATCAATTTTGAGTTTATCCAAACCGACAATACTGAATACCACAATCACTCCAGCCACTGCGCCAATCGCCACCGAATAGAGAGGCGATGGTGACAGAGGATCGGCGGTGATCGCCACTAAACCCGCTAATGCACCATTAAGGATCATCGTCAGATCGGCTTTACCCCAAGTAGTTTTGCATACCAGTAGCGCTGCAATCGCTCCCGCTGCCGATGCCGCATTAGTGTTTAAGAACACTTGCGCTACTGAGGTGGCATTCTCAAAATCGGAGATCATTAATTGTGAGCCACCGTTAAAGCCAAACCAACCAAACCATAGAATAAAAGTACCTAAGGTTGCTAACGGCATGTTTGAACCAGGGATCGGGAAGATTTGGCCATTTTTACCATATTTACCTTTACGAGCACCGAGCAAGAGCACACCCGCTAAAGCCGCAGAGGCTCCCGCCATATGCACAATTCCTGAACCAGCAAAATCACTGTATCCTGCCGCATCCAAAAAGCCGCCGCCCCATGTCCAGTAACCTGAAACCGGGTAGATAAATGCGGTCAATACTAGTGCAAAAATCAAAAATGCCCACAGCTTCATTCGCTCAGCCACGGCGCCAGAGACCACTGACATCGCGGTAGCCACAAACACCACTTGGAAAAAGAAATCCGCTTGCAAAGCAAAATCAGCACCTTCTTCTTGGCTACCAATCAAGCCACCCAGTGAAGGAAATAAACCACCTTCAACATTATCAACATACATAATGTGATAGCCGACGATCAAAAAAGTGGTACAAGCTATCGCGTATAAAACAAAGTTTTTGGTTAAAATTTCGGTGGTGTTCTTAGAGCGAACTAAACCCGCTTCTAACATGGCAAATCCAGCCGCCATCCACATCACTAATGCGCCAGAAATTAATAAAAAGAACGTATCCAGTGCATAGCGCAGCTCAGTTACTGTCAGTGACAATTCCATAGTCATATTCTCCAATCCATTGAATGTTAAAGCGCTTCACTGTCGGTTTCGCCAGTACGAATGCGAACCGCGTGGCTTAAGTCATAAACAAAAATCTTGCCATCACCGATTTTCCCGGTGTGCGCCGCTTTAATGATCGCCTCAAGAACGCGATCAACATTATCAGCTTGAGTGGCAATTTCTAATTTCACCTTGGGTAAAAAATCCACTTGGTATTCAGCACCGCGGTATAACTCAGTGTGCCCTTTTTGGCGTCCAAAACCTTTAACTTCAGTCACCGTCATCCCTTCAATGCCAACATCCGCTAAAGCCTCACGTACATCATCGAGCTTAAAAGGTTTAATTATCGCGTTAATCAGTTTCATCGTATCCTCTCAATCGCAGTCATCCATTTCCTACTCATACAATCCAAGGTACGTGCCACCTTTTTAACGTATTGTTTATAAAGATTATTTACTTAAAATCAGCGATTAAAATATGCAAAACGCACCATAACGGTGCGTAAATTCCCACTATTGAAGCAACCGCTTCACGTTTCACTGATGTTGTGCAACGTATTGTCAGCCTCGACCTAACCAAGCGAAGTCGGCCGATAGCGAATAAATTCACACCACTGATCAATCATCAAGATAAAATCATCCAAACCACAGCTCGCTGTGCTTTCACAATCATAAAAATCAAAGTCACTCTCGACGTCTAACTCATCCTCATGAGACAACACATTGGCTTGCACAGTCACTTCATCGGCTAGGATCATTAAGCTAATTTCACGCCCTTCTAATATATGCTCTTGGTTCGGCGCTTGCTGGGCTTGATGAATGGCTTGTAACACTTGATCGACTTTTTGACGGTCATGACTGATCTCTTCTTGCAACCAGCGACCAATGATTTCATGGTCCATTGAAAATGCGCAGTAATAACTGCCATCGAGGGTATTTTTTTTAAATTCGTAGTCCATCAGGTTCTCTGCCATTGATGCTTGGGGATAAATAGAATCTTGTTATTATCAATGATTATCGACACTAAAGAAACTCAACTGTCTCCTTGCTCAGCGATGGTTTACTCTAATTAACGGCCTCAACCTAATAAGGTGTAATAATGAAAATTGTCATTGCTCCTGATTCATACAAAGAAAGCCTAACCGCAATGGAAGTGGCTACCGCGATTGAAAATGGATTTAAACAAGTATTCCCTAACGCCCAGTACCTAAAATTACCCATGGCCGATGGTGGAGAAGGTACGGTTCAATCTCTAGTTGACGCGACCGGTGGATCCATTTTTATGGCTACAGTCACCGCCCCTTTAGGTGAACAGATTGAAGGTTTCTACGGATTAATGGGCGATGGTAAAACCGCTGTGATAGAAATGGCAGCCGCATCTGGTTTGCACCTTGTCGCGCCAGAGCTGCGCAACCCAATGAAAACCACCAGCTATGGCACAGGTGAGTTGATCAAAGCTGCGCTCGATCACGGAGTTGAACGGATCATCATAGGGATTGGTGGCAGCGCGACTAACGATGGCGGTTTAGGCATGGCGCAAGCATTAGGGGTTAAAATGCTCGATGCACAAGGCGATGAGCTAGGCTTTGGTGGTGAAGAATTGGCTAAGCTGGCTCGCATTGATACCTCTGCTATCGACCCACGCTTAGCCAAGATCACGCTACAAGTGGCTTGCGATGTGAATAATCCTTTATGCGGTAAACAAGGGGCAACGCAGATATTTGGCCCACAAAAAGGCGCAACGCCAGAGATGGTTGCGCAGCTTGATGCCAATCTTGCTAATTACGCACAGATCATCAAAACGCAACTGACAATCGATGTCAAAGATATCCCTGGCGCTGGCGCGGCGGGAGGCTTAGGAGCAGCGCTGATTGGTCTGCTTGGGGCAAGCCTGCGTCCTGGCATTGAGATTGTTATGGAAGCCGTCAAGCTAAGTGATATGGTCAAAGATGCCGATTTAGTGATTACTGGCGAAGGGCGCATTGATAGCCAGACTATTTATGGCAAAACGCCCATCGGGGTAGCGCGAACCGCCAAACGTTTTTCAGTGCCGGTGATCGGCATTGCGGGAAGCTTGTCTGCCGATTGCGGCGTTGTGCATCAGCATGGGATGGATGCGGTGTTCAGTGTGGTACCAAGCTGTGTTGATTTAGCGACCGCTTTTTCTGAAGCGGAGCAAAATATCGAGCTCACTGCACGTAATGTGGCGGCGGTATTGCATTTGTCTCGCGCGGATCAATCTTAATCGTCGTTAGCCAATGACGATTAAGATTACACCAAGCAGCATGACATCATACTGATTAATAAAAATGCCAGTGATCGTCAGATCGCTGGCATTGTCTATTCACGACTTGTCACTCAACACGAGACTTAGAAAGTGTAGTTAGCCGAAATCCATAAGCGGCGTCCTTCTAAAATCGCACCTTTGGTCGATTGTTGAAGATTACTGTACTGACTTGCGTAGTAGGTATCACCGTCATACTCATAAGCGGTGAACTTACGAAAATCTTGGTTAAATAAGTTATAAATTGTCGCATTGACACTGAAGTTTTTATTGATCCGATAAGCACCACCCAGATCAAACAGGGTATACGCTTTAATATCACCTACCGCATCGTACATCGCTTTATTAGCGGCAGTGAGATCTTCCACTAAACCATTAAAGCGACGGCTCTCGCCACGATAATTCACTGCTAACCAAACATTAGCTTGCTCAGTCGCAGTCCAGTTCACTTTCGCACTGGCTTTATGTTTTGGTGTATCACTCAGTTCGCCAGCAACCTTGCCTTTTTCCTTGATTTCCGTTTCAGTAAAGGTGTAGTTCATCGAGAAATTCACCGTGTCGAGTAATGGCATCGCAAAAGCAAATTCCACACCTCGACTGTAAGCTTCATCAACGTTAGTTTGTTGGCTAAAGGTATCTTGAGTCCAGTTATCACCATAACTCACGCAGCCAGGACGGTTCGGATTGCTCGATGAGAAACAGTTGTATAATGGCGTACCCGTTGAGATCTTATCATCAAACTGGTTATGGAATAACGTGACATTGGTAGTAATGCCTTGCTCACCATTGTAGTAAAAACCAATCTCGGTAGTGCGAGTGGTCTCTGGTTTTAGATCCGGAGAACCGATGGTAATTTGTGTCCCTTGCCCGGTAATCCCATTAATGCCACTGTGTAACGCATTCACTTGTGGCGCTTTATAACCGGTGCTCACGCCACCTTTGACTGTCATTGTCGGACTCAGGCTGTACACTGCATAGGCACGAGGACTGAAGTGGCTACCAAAGGCATCATGATGATCGTAACGTCCGCCTAATGTTAAACTTAAGGCATCGGTAATCAGCCATTCATCTTCGGCAAACAGTGACCACGTTTTTTGCTCAAAATCTTCGCTGACCATACCGTCAGTCATAGAAGCATTCCAGTACTGCGCTCCCACGGTCAGGTAATGATCATCACCGATGGTCGTATTGAGTTTGGTATCAAACACAATATTGGTGGTTTCTAATTCACGCTGATCTTTAACATTCTTACCAGGGATACCACTCGGACGATTTGGATTCCCCGGAATGGTGCGACCAATGGTCTCAGAAACGTTATACATGACACTCGATTCCCATACCCCTAAATCTACTTGAGAAGTATGACCGAGTGCAAACTGACGGTTTTCATAGCGTAACTCGTCAGCATAACCGCGCCAATTGGTTGCAGTATCATTGTTGCTCAGTTTACGATTTTCTGGAGTACCGTTATCGTAATTCTGACGAGATAAGTCCATATCGAACCATAAGTTATGATCGTCTATCGCAATGTAATCAAAACGAGTACCAAAGGTATAGTTTTCATTATCGACTTTGCTTTGCCCACGGGCGTCTAGCTCGCGACCATCCGCTCCCTGCGCAGTCAGATTGGATTCATTACGTTTATAAAAACTACCGCGAACGGCTAGACCTAGCGTATCCGCAATCAGCGGACCACTGGTATGCAAACTGGTTTTATGAGTATCACCAAATTCACGCTCTTGCTGCCAAGTATAATCTTGGGTGATCGATGTATTCCAAGTATCAGTAACTTTACGAGTGATAATATTGATAACACCGCCCATCGCATCTGAGCCGTAGAGCGTTGACATCGGGCCACGGACAATTTCAATTCGCTCAATAGCATTAACCGGCGGCATAACCCCACCAGACATCTCACCAAAGCCATTTGGCGTGATATTTCCCGCGACATTTTGTCTGCGACCATCAATCAAAATCAGCGTATATTCAGACGGCATACCACGGATACTGATGTTCAAACCACCGGTTTTTCCAGTATTACCAAAAACATCAATCCCTTCTTGATCTTGTAGCGCTTCAGCAAGATTAGCAAAACGCTTCATTTCCAGATCAGCCCGCGAGATCACACTGATCGTAGCGGGAGCATGAGTCAATTTCTTTTCAAAACCAGAAGCGGTGACGACCATTACTTCATCCGCTTTACTTTCCACTTGGGCCAACACAGGCAAATGACACAGCGAGGCAATCGCCACCGCTAAGCTCGTTTTACGAGTTAACAACATGGTTCTATTCCTTTATCTTTATTGCATAATGCCCATTGTTTGGTCCAAGGAGGCGCTCAACAGCGATAACGATGGAGGCACTCACCATGATTGCCGTATAACGACAGCTTCACGTGGGTTGGAAATAAATGGGCTTGAACTATCACTGGAAGGAATCTAACTAATAATAATTATCAATTGTATTTACTTTACATTCTTTACACTGATAAAGGGAACTTTTCTCAACATCCTAATCGAAAATGATATTGCCCCCTCTCAATTGGATAATGTTCTGAGAAACAAAGTAAATCGTTAATCGTGACGGTGGCTTAACTCAGAGGGAGGGAAGGTAGACAGGAAAGCTCAGCGTAACGACTAAGCCGTGATTATTTTCAGCACTGACATGGCCATGCATTTTCTCAACCGATTGCTGAACAATCGACAAACCTAATCCATAACCATGACGAGAAGATAGTGTCGACATCGTTTGATAAAAAGGACGAAAAATCGCCTCTAATTGCTCACTCTCCACCCCAGGACCATCATCCATCACGATGATTTTGACTTGCCGATCCTGCTTTTTCGTCATCACTGTAATGCAACACTGCTCACCCGCGTACTTAGTCGCATTAGTCAATAAGTTATCCAATATACTGCCGAGTAACACTCGATCGCCACGTATCCATTCATCTTGTCCACTCGGCACAAATCGCAGTTGCTGAGTGGGTTGTAAATGTGGACGAAACTGCTCGGTTTGCTGACTTAAATACGCCTGCACATCCAACGGTTGTAATACCACATCACAATGAAGACTGCGCAACCGACTAAGCTCAAGGATTTTCTCAATCATTGAATCCATCAGCTGAGCTTCTTGTTCAGCGCGCACTAACCATTGAGTGCGCTCTTGGGCAACATCAGTATGGCTGGCTAAATGCAGAGCTAAGGCTTGCCGAGTCAGCGGTGTTTTTAACTCATGGGATAAGGTACGAACCAATTTTCGCTGCTCTTCAATCAATCCTTGGATCTGCTCGGCCATGTTATCGAAATCAGCCGCCAGTTGTTGAAACTCCCACGGACTATGGCCTATCGACTGTGAAACACGCGTTTCTGTGATCCCCTGAGCCACCGCACGACTAGCACACTGTAAACGTCCCAATGGCCTTTGCAATTGACGACTTAATACCCATGAGATCAAGGTTAAAATTAATAGGCTGAGCAACAGATTCGTTGACCAAAGATAATAGCCCGCTCGCGATGCAGGATGTTGCTGCCATGGTAACTGAACCATCAGCGAATATCCCTCGCTCATCGGCACAATGATCATCGGTTTCGAGACTCGAGTTCCCATCGGCTCGGTGAGCTGACGAGCGTTACGCATTTTCATCTGCACATGAGGGTGAATATCTCGCCCACTGACGACATGATTAGTACTGTCTATTACGTACAATAAATAAGGCTGAGATATTTCCCATTGCGCTAGCGCCTCTGCACCGAGCTGGCGCTGTTGATTGGCGCTGGCACTTAACTGTTGTAATTCTCGTTGGACTTTATTAGGCAGGGTTAAAAAACGCTCATAGAGCACCATCTCTACGGCAGTAAAAGAGAGCAAAATCAACAACACACTGAGCGCTAAACTGGCAAAAAGACGCACCACCAATCGCTGGCAAATATGGTTCCCAGAAAAAAGACACCATTGTCTTTTATTGAACATGGGCACTGGCAAATTGATATCCCACGCCTCGCGCGGTACGAATGGTGGATTTTGGCCATCCAGCTTGCGATAGCTTACGACGTATATTACTGATATGCATATCTAAATTACGATCAAACGGGCACAACTCTCGTTTTAACACTTGATGCTGTAGCTCAGATTTGGAGATCACTTGCTGCGGATGAGCCGCCAGATAAGTCACTAAATCGAGTTCGGTTTGGGTAAACGGCAGCCGACGCAAGGTATCCATATGCGCTGACAGTTGCCCTGAAAAATTCAGTGCAAAATGATGGGTATGACGCTGTTTCTCTAATGCAACTCGACGTAGTGTCGCTTTGATCAAAGTGAGTAATTTCGGAATACTGAACGGTTTGGTTAAATAGTGATCCGCTCCGGCTTCATAGCCATCGATTTTTGCCGCTTCGTCCGCAAAAGCACTGATCATGACAATCGGGGTCGAAAAACGCTGGCAGATGCGCCGTGCCGCCTGCAATCCATTGAGTTTAGGCATCATCACATCGAGTAACACCAGATCAAAGGGATGGCTGGCAAGCTGAGTTAACGCTTGCTCGCCATCATGGGCACAGATGACTTGATAGCCCTCATTCACCAATACAGATTCGAGCAGTTGGCACATCATCGGATCATCATCAGCAATTAGAATAGTCGGCATGAGCTTAATAATAACAAATAGGAATTGTTATTATTCTATTTATTATTAACTCAAATACAAGCACAACAGCCGATAGCCTTCATACGAGTTAATCTAAATCAATTTGCCAGCGCTGCCAGGGATGTTCAACATCAAATCCTTGCCCTAAACGGCTTAACGGATCAATCACAATATAGCGTGAAAACTCTCCCAATAAGGCCTTTAACGCAGGGCTTGGCGGACGAGTCGTCAATACCCAAACATCGGATGACGTTTGCAACCATTGTTTTAACTGTTGTTGATCTTGCGTATTCCACTCCAGCTCCAGCTTAAATTGCTGCCCTTGGATTGATAAACTGTAGCCCGCAGCAAAATCGAGCAGTGCTTCATCCAACAACACCACACTTTCGACCTCATGATTAAACAATCGAGCTTGATTGGCAAAAAGCTGCTGCTGTAGTTCACGCGCCACGCGCTGCTGATTCGCTTGAATAGCCGCTTGTTGCGAGCTGAATATTTGCTGTAAATCGAGACTAATATTATTCAGCATGGTGGTTAAATTGAGTGGATTGAGCCACACATACGGCGAGATCTGTCCTTGTCCATCTCGTAATGATGAAACCGCTGGCGCTCTTGGCGTTAAGGCTTGCGCAGCATCAATGGGCACCAGATGAATATTGTATTGACGCACCTGAGGATAAATCGGGTCTTGCGGCCAAATGGAGCGGATAGTCACGACTGCTGTCGCTTCTCTGGCGTACTTGGCCACTTTTTGCTGCTCGCTATCAAACCAGCTTTGGTGACGCTGTAAACTAAAACGAGGCGATGGCAGATAGACAACCTCTATTGGGGTCTGAGCAACCAGCTGCTTGGTTAACCAATAAGTAACCGGCAAAGAGGTTAATACTCGGTCTTGAGCTTGTGCTGATAGAGACACCAGCAGCAATGAACTACACAATAGCAACCACAATTTAGTCATGATGGTTCGGCAGTGAGGGTACATAACGTTATCCATTCGGTCTTAATACTCGCCATAAAGTGGCGCTGATGAAAAACAGGGTTGAGAGTAAAATAATCGCCGCCCCAGAAGGTAAAGGCCATTGATAAACAACCGGTAAAATGGTTCCACCAATGCAAGCTAAGGTCGCTAAGCAAGCCGATAACATCACAAAGCTGGCATTATTACGAGTTAATAGACGCGCCGTCGCTCCAGGAATCAACAGCAATGCACCAACTAAAATTGCGCCAATGACTTTGACCGAAACTATCGTCACTAGGGTTATCATGATGACAAATAGATAGTCATAACCGTTGACCAGATAGCCGCGGACTTTCGCGATATCTGGGCTTAAACAAGCCAGTAAGATACGGTTATAACTGAGCAGCAGTACTAACATGATCAAGCTACACACCAGAACCAGCAATATAATATCTTGCCGAGTGACGGTTAAAATCGATCCAAACAACACGTTTTCTAATAAATGAATATTGATTTTACGCGCTACATACATCAGTAACGCTGCGCCCAATGCCAAGGCCGCGGAGAGAAACACTCCCACTAAAGTATCGTAAGGTACTTGGGTGCGATTGCGCACATAATGCAGCAGTAAGGCAAAAATTAAGCAGAAGCTGAACAAACCAATCATCGGCGATTCGGGACTTTCACCTAATAAAATACCGATAGCAATTCCCGTAATCGCTGCATGGCCCACCGCTTCGGAGAAAAATGCCAAGCGTTTCGCTATCACTAAAGTCCCCAACCCACCAAGCAAAGGGCCTAAAATTACCGCAGCAATTAACGCATTGAGCATAAAAGCGTAGGCAAAGCTTTCTGCTAACCAACCACGTTCAACCCCGGTGATCAGCCATTGTTGTAATGTTTCCATTAAGCCGCTCGCTCTTGTTTGGACGCCAAATGCCCATGCTGACTGTAGTGCTCAAAAAGTCGCTCAATATTATCAGGATGCAAGACTTGTGCGACCGGTCCCGAGGCGACCAATTGACGATTGATGACATGGACTTGGCCAGGTGTAGTTTGCAAGATGCGCCGTACCGCGCCAATATCATGGTGTACCGCTAATACCGTCACACCTTCGGCTACTAAATCCGCAATCAGTTGCTCTAAGTACTGTACGCCTTGCTCATCCATCCCGGTTGTCGGTTCATCCAAAATCAGCAGCTCTGGCTTATCGAGTAGCGCCTGAGCAAACATCACCCGTTGCAATTCACCGCCTGATAATTGACCCAGACGTAAATGAGCACGACTCGCCATACCAACCCGCTGTAGACTGTTCAAAACCTGCTCGCGATTCGTTCGCTTGTAAGGTGACAGCGCTTGTAAAAACAGCGGTAACCGGCTGATATTGAGCAGCATAAAATCCATCACACTGATCGGTAAACTTGATTCAAATAAGGCTTTTTGAGGCACATAACCCATTTGCTGCTTAGCGCCCAGCGGCCACTCAAGAGCAATACTGCCCTGAAAAGGGGTTAAGCCCATAATTGAACGCAGTAAAGAGGTTTTCCCTCCGCCATTTGGCCCCATAATGATATGGCATTGGCCAGCGGCAAACGCATGATCAAACGGCATTAAAACCTGTTGATTGGCGTAACCTAAACTCAGTTGGCTAAGATGAATTGCCGGTCCCAGCATCATTGAGCTTGCTCGCTCATCTGATTAGCATAATGAATGGCTTGCACTAACGTTTGTGTGTTGTCTTGCATCTCTTTGATCACTTTATCGGCCGTAAAAGGGCCATGAGTCATGTGTGAAAACCGGTATAACTTGACGCCAGTTTCGCGCTCAATGGTATCGACAAAGCGATTCGGCATCTCTAATTCGTAAAACAGGACATTAATTCCAGACTGGCGAATTTTATTGATTGTATCTTGTAGCTGGCTGGCACTCGGCTCAACCCCGTGGGCAGGTTCAATCACCGCACTGACTTCAATCCCAAATTCTTGCAGTAAATAGTTATAGGCGTTATGAGTGGTTGCCACTTTTAAAGCTTGAACATTGGCATCGATCAATTGTTGCATCGCCGCCTGCTTCATTTGACGCATCTGGCGCGCAAATTGCCGCGCATTGGCGAGATAAAATTCACCATTATCAGGATCAAGCTGAGCTAAAGCCTGAGCAATGGTATAGACCTTTTGAATCGAGGTTGCGATACCCACAAAAGTATGGGGATTTTTGGCACCATCGCCAACACTCGCGCCCATTGCTGCGAGTAATGGCACCTGTTGATTAGCATAAATAACCTGAAGATCGGAACGCTGAGCGGCAGCAAGCACTTTCATCGCATAATCATCATGACCGATGCCATTGACCACCAAAACATCCATCTGCTGTAAACGCAGTAAATCCCCCGGTTGCGGTTGATAATTGTGTGGATTAAAGCCTGCATCAACCAGTGGCAAAATGGTCGCTCTATCTTGGACAATCGTAGCAACATAACTGTAGTAAGGGTGTAGCGTGATACCGATAGTCAATTTATCAGATCCTACCACCGCGTGACTGGCAAACAGTAAGGAGATCGTTAACAGCGTTCTATGAAAGACGGCTCTAATCTGGCTTGATAACATAACGATTTTTCTCTTATTAATGCGATAGTGAGGCAGACAGCGGCCAACGCTTCCACCCAGCTTGAATCCATGATGAATCAGTAAGTGCTAACCAGTCTGATAACTCTCCCACAATCGGCTGAGTAAAAAACCAGACTTGCGCGTCAGCATCAGGGCCTTTTGGATACCAGATCAATACATGTCCAACTTGACTAGGGTCTTGCGCTAATCCTAAATAGCCTTGAGCAACCTGCTGCCATTGATGTTCACCCAAATAATGCCAGCTACTATCACGCACAAAAGGCGCAATACCCTCTTCTGCCAGCCATTGCACCGAAGGCCACTGATGCTCTAGATGGTGAAAGAAACGCAGCTCTTGCTCAGCAAGACTCAGTTCAATCAACAGACTTTTTTGTTTTTCATTAAGATCCGTAGCATGCAGCTCAAAAGAGAGCGGCGAGGTCTGAGGCATATTATCCACTTGCATACCACGCAACAACAGTGCCGAGACCAGTAGGATCAACAGCATGCTGCCTAGCACCCACCATGTCTCTTGACTGCCCTTATCCGCCTTGACCTGAACGCGCACCGTCGAGGGCGTTGACGAGTGAGAGTTAAAGTTCAACGCCATCAATCTCAACAGGCGCTTCATGGCCGGGATCAAACACAATGTAATAGTCACCGTTTGGGATAGTAAACGTCACCTCAGAACGTTGATCGGTTTTTCCAATTTCAATCAGTACATCGTCATAATCAAACATACGTACCGTTTCATTGATCGCCGGACTACTGTCGCTGTATCCCGCTTGGCACAAGATGTGATCAGCCTGTTTTTGGCACTCCATGACTGGAAAATGAGCCCAACTCAAACTACTCAATAAACCACTCGTCAATACAAGCCACTGTTGCCACTTCATTGCATACCTCTTATTTTAAAACCGCTTCAAAAGTTAAATGGATAGAAGAACGCGCTTGTTCAGCAAGTGGATTATCATCTAAAGGACCGCTAAAACCGGCAATTAATAAATAGCGACCCGCTTGATGTGGCGTGAATTGAATTTTGCCATCCTTATCGCTAGTCAAAATCACCGCTTCTTGTTGATTACGGTACAAAGTACCATCTTGACGAATTTCTGCTTCTACACCAGCTTGGGGTTGTCCATTAAAGAAAAACTGCAAAACGGCCGCTTCACCTTCAATAATGTCTGCTGGATGAGTCACAGGAACCAATTCTAAGAATTTTTTTTCTAATTCAAAAACTTGTCTAGACGGTTGATTCACCGTCACGTAAGCTTCAGTACGGTTAAACACCAAAACACTTTGCACATTCTGTGCCCCTTCAGGCAACACCGCATCACGCTCTGCGGCATTGGCAGCAATACGTCGTGGCGTTTGACGAGCACCAATGGTGTAGGTGGTCATATAAAATGGCTGACCGGTAAGGCTGATTTTATGGGTTCCTGGCTCTGAGAAAAAGAAATCGAAGCTCGACTTACGCTTATGCTTAGCCACGAAAGCAAAGCGCTCGCGCTGACCACTTGGCGTGATCACTACGCCAGAATCTAATCCTAACGGCTTATCGAAGACAAAAGTTCCGTGTGACGCGCTGGCGTCAGTGGTGATCCAATCACCCTCTTGTGAAGAGACCGTAAACTCACTCGGTAATACCCAACGAGGATGGGCGACCGCAGCCGCTGACGCTAAGGCCGCAAGCGCTAATAAAGCCGTAGAAAATACGCGATACAACATCATTTATTCATTCCTATGTAGTGCTCTTAGTTGAAGAGCCGTCATACTATTAACGACTATCCTTGGATTAAATGGCGATCATTAAGGTTGATAACGTAGCCTGATCACGCCCGTTTCATAAGTAGCATCGAGTTGATACTGCTCAGGCTGAGCATGCAACGTCATTGCTTGTCGTACTACGTCTCGGCCACCGTGTTCACGGACTACTTCGGCATAAAACAGGTAGTCCCCTTGCGCTAATGGCTGACCTTGGTCATCTAAACCATCCCATTGCAAACGGTATTGTCCCGCCGGACGAGTCGCGGATGTCACCGCATCGATCAATGCCCGATCGTAACGACCCACTTGTCGCCACCAGCGACGAATATCTTTAAGCCAAGTATCTTCTTTCTGCCATAAGGCAACCGTACGCACTGGCTGACCTTGAGCGTCTTCTATCCAAATCGCAACATAAGGTCTGGCGTACATTCCAACGTCCAGCTTTGGCAGTTCAAACTCAATATCCAGCTTACCCAAAGGCGCGGCGAATACATTAACGCTCAGTACACTGAGTCCCAATAACCAAGCGTAAACCCGTCCTCGCTGTTTCTTCATGCTCTGTCGTCCACAAAAATAGTAATCATAACCAACCTAAAATAGCTGGGCGCATAGACAAGCTTTACGGCACTGCCAGCCAATAAATAACAAACGTGATCAAAGTGCCAAAACTGCACCAACGTATGGCATAACGCAGTGTGCTTTTCTTTGGCAGTAATAGGGCAAGGCCTGATAAGATAAACACCAGCATCAACAGAGATGAAACGTCAATCACCCACTTCCACCACTCACCACTATGACGCCCTTTATGGAGATCATTGAATTTAGCTACCCAGCCATAATCACTGATATCGAGCTCCGCTTCTCTAGAGACCAAATCGATAAACAACGCGGCACTGTAGCCGGGAGCGGTAAAGCTCGCACTCGCTTCACCTTCTTGTAAGACACCATTGTCTGAATCTAGATAGATATCGAGTCGCGACATCTGGCCACGGATCGGCGTATGCTGAGCAAGAAATTGGCGTAATTCCGGTTCATTAATCGCAACTTTACTTTCAACAAACAATAAATGCTGAGGAATAGTGACTCGCCATTCGGATGTCTTCGCCTGACTGGCTACAAATAGCTCCGGCCGATTAAGGGTTATCCCTGTGACAGCAAAAAACAGCATTAGCCCTAATACCGCCATAGAGACATAAATGTGTAAACGGCGAGCCCAAAGCTGAAAAGTACGGTGCTTATAAAACATGGCTGGTCTATTAACGAATAAAACTCCCAGAAAGCTACATGATAACCAGTCTCATTTTTATTCAATTTACATTATTTACATACAGAACGATGAAAACAACGGAAAAATCGGCTACCAAGAAAGCAAAAACTAGGTTTAGTCTCCAGCAGCAATAAAAAAGAGCCACCGGTACGGTGGCTCTTGATTGGTCAAAAGACGGCTAAACGATAAGATTTAGCGTTTGGGTATATCTATTATACGGCTTGCTGAACAATCACTGTATCTGCCTTCTTGGTGTAATGAGGCATCAGATGGAAGTTCAAATAGCGATAGGTATCGGCTGCCGTGGCATCAATCTGCTTCGCGTAATCCAAATACTCGGTCATGGTCGGAATACGGCCCAATATCGCCCCAACCGCTGATAGCTCCGCTGAAGCCAGGTACACATTCGCTCCAGTTCCCAAACGGTTCGGGAAGTTACGCGTTGACGTCGACATGACGGTTGATTTATCAGCCACTCGCGCTTGGTTACCCATACACAAAGAGCATCCCGGAGTTTCAATCCGTACCCCAGCACGGCCAAAGATACCGTAGTAGCCCTCTTCGGTTAATTGGTCGCGATCCATCTTAGTCGGTGGCGCTATCCATAAACGAGTATCGAGCTGACCATTGTATTTTTCTAGCAGTTTACCTGCCGCTCGGAAGTGGCCAATATTGGTCATACAAGAACCAATGAAGACTTCGTCGATTTTAGTTCCTGCACAATCAGACAATAAACGAGCATCATCAGGATCGTTAGGCGCACATAGAATCGGCTCTTTGATATCGGCTAAATCAATGTCGATCACATGGGCATATTCTGCATCTTTATCGGCTTCCATCAGCTCTGGATTCGCTAACCACTCTTCCATCGCTTTAATACGGCGCTCAATCGTCCGGCGATCGCCATACCCTTCAGCAATCATCCACTTAAGCATGGTGATGTTTGAATTCAGGTACTCGGCAATCGACGCTTGCGATAGCTTGACCGTACAACCGGCAGCAGAGCGCTCAGCAGAAGCATCAGACAGTTCGAAAGCTTGCTCAACGGTTAAATGTTCAACCCCTTCAATTTCTAACACCCGACCTGAAAACTCGTTGATTTTACCGGTTTTCTCTACCGTGAGCAGACCTTGCTTGATACCGAAATAAGGGATGGCATGAACCAGATCACGTAAAGTGATCCCAGGCTGCATCTGACCTTTAAAACGAACCAAAATCGATTCTGGCATATCCAATGGCATGACACCCGTTGCCGCCGCAAACGCCACTAAACCTGAGCCAGCAGGGAAAGAAATACCCAATGGGAAACGAGTATGAGAGTCTCCCCCCGTTCCGACCGTATCTGGCAGTAGCATACGGTTCAACCAAGAGTGAATAACACCATCTCCCGGACGCAATGAAACGCCGCCACGATTCATAATAAAATCAGGCAGGGTATGGTGCGTATTAACATCGACCGGTTTCGGGTAAGCGGAAGTGTGACAAAAAGACTGCATCACTAAATCGGCAGAAAAGCCCAAACAAGCCAAATCTTTCAGCTCATCACGAGTCATCGGCCCAGTAGTATCTTGCGAGCCAACCGTCGTCATTCTCGGTTCGCAATACGTTCCAGGTCGTACCCCTTTTACGCCACACGCTTTACCGACCATTTTTTGTGCCAGAGTGAAACCTTTTTTGCTTTCAGCCACAGGCACTGGACGACGAAACACCGTTGACGGCTCTAAACCCAGTGATTCACGTGCTTTATCGGTTAATCCTCGGCCGATAATCAATGGAATACGGCCACCAGCACGTACTTCATCAATCAAAACGTCCGTTTTTAATTTAAACGTAGCGAGTACTTCACCCGTTTGATGATTGCAGACTTTGCCTTCATACGGATACACGTCAATCACGTCACCCATATGTAGTTTGGAGACATCCACTTCTATCGGTAAAGCCCCTGCATCTTCCATCGTATTTAAGAAAATAGGCGCAATTTTACCGCCTAGGACATAACCGCCAGCACGTTTATTGGGAACAAAAGGAATGTCATCACCCATAAACCAAAGTACGGAGTTAGTCGCCGACTTACGAGAAGAGCCTGTCCCGACAACATCGCCCACATAAACCAGTTGATGGCCTTTTTGTTTGAGAGCTTCGATCTGGCCAATTGGTCCGATACTGCCAGGTTGATCCGGATGAATACCTTCGCGCTCATTTTTCAGCATCGCTAACGCATGAACAGGAATATCAGGACGAGACCACGCATCTGGCGCGGGGGATAAATCATCAGTGTTGGTTTCACCCGTGACTTTAAAGACCGTTAAGGTGATCTTTTCTGCTAAAGCGGGTTTAGATAAGAACCAATCGGCATCCGCCCAAGCTTGCATCACTTGCTGAGCAAAGGTATTGCCTTTTTGCGCTTTTTCTTCAACGTCATAAAAAGCATCAAACATTAATAGCGTGTGTGATAGCGCCTTAACCGCAATCGGGGCAAGCGTGGTATCGTCTAATAAAGAAACCAGAGGTTCAATATTATAACCACCTTGCATGGTGCCAAGCAGTTGCGCGGCTTTTTCCCGACTAACGAGAGGAGACGAAACCTCACCTTTAGTGATCGCGGTTAAGAAACCAGCTTTAACATAAGCGGCTTCATCAACACCAGGAGGAATACGATTTTCAAGTAAATCAAGGATGAAGTCTTCTTCACCCTGTGGGGGATTTTTCAATAATTCAACAAGTCCAGAAACTTGTTCAGCGTCTAAAGGTTTAGGGACCACTCCTTCAGCGGCACGCTCTGCGACGTGTTTACGGTAGGCTTCAAGCACGACTTTTTCCTCTCATTGCGGTTCACCCCAGTTGTTATTAAAAGGTGAGTGAACATCCTTGGAAACTTGGCTCTCCATTGCTGATGTTTTCATTCAAATATGATTGAGAAACCGCGCCCTAGAGGCCAAACTGTGGACAATAGAATAGCAAAATTAACGATAAATTAAAATCTCATCATGTTGACCAACATAGCAAGTTAAGATGAAACTTACTCGCTACCAAGCTGCACTTAAAATGTCGTGCCAATAATAAGATAAAATGAATCGTAATTTTGCTCGGTTCGTCCATAACCGAACATCACTGGGCCAATCGGCGAGTCGATACCCGCAAAAATCGAACCGGCAACATACTTAGGCGCCGTATCAATTTTCAAATCAGGATCCGACCATACGCCGCCATACTCAATTGACGCCCCTAAATAAAATGGCGCATTAAATAAACCAAAATCATTATCAAAACAACGGTAGCGATAGACTAAACTGGTGAATATTTTGTTCTGTCCCAATAAGCTTTTACGCGGAATACCCGATAAATTTAAAAAACCACCGATGGTTTTAGGTTCGACCGGAGTAATGGAGTTTTTACTCCTCACTTCTCCATAATCTAAATTAGCGACTAACGTGTGCCGCCCAACACTTTTTGCCGACATCAACTTAGCGGAAATATCGTATACCGTATCAGAACTGCTATTGGCTTGTTCGACTAAATCATTGACATCATCATGCGAAATAAAATATTCAAGATCGATGTAGTTACCTTCACGGGGTAAACTAAAATTATCCAGTGAATCAATTCGATAGTTGATAAATACGCCTTGGCGAGTAAACGTGCCATTGCCATAATCTGGCACCGTTGATGGCTGTACTTGTCCATCAACATAACGTGCGCCTACTCTTAACTGACGCCATAAGGTTTGTTGATAGCCAAGCGCCGCCTCTCCAGTCAAGGTCCGGTAAGTAATGGGAATATAATTGCGTGTCGCGGACAGTCCGGTATTTTCAAATAAATCATCGAACGGAATTTGGCGATTATCATCCCGATAACGCGCAGTAAACGACGCAAAGGTCTTTTGACTGGAGAACAGCGGCGAATAGAGCTCGGCTTCTAGTTGCTTATCCGTCCCTAAGTCCATATTCAACGCTAATTCGGCACCATGTGAACCCAAATCGGTAAAATTCAAAGACGCGCCTAACGAATATTGACTGGTGGTACTAAAATCATCCTCTAAAAAAAAGCGAAAATTTAAATAATTAGGACCCCAGCCTTTTTCGTAGACATCGATCAGCAAATGATTTTCTTGCTCAACTTGTTCATATTGGTAACGAACCAATTTAAATCGGTCTAAGGCATAGAGTCGATCAACGCTGGCTTCTATCTCTTCGGTACTTAACGTCGTATTTCGCGCTAGGTTCAACCTATTTTTTAGCAGTAAGTCACTATAATGAGAGTGGTTACGAATCGCGATATCGTCGACCGTTAGCATATCGCCATATTGCAACTGTCGCCGGCGCTCCGCTTTGCCATCAATATAGTTTTGATATTGAGCACTACTCAAAGCAAGCACTTGTAATTGCGGCTGATGCTCTAGCGCGGTCTGATAGCCTTCAATAAAAGCATCGGGCATTTTATAAAAATCGGTGGTTTCCATCAGCCCAACATTTGGTCTGAGTAAGATATCCTGCTCACTGAGATGAGAGACTTGACGCTCAGTCGTGCGGCGCACAAGGTAATTGGACAACTGATTGGCGGCACTTAAAAAGCTGCTGAATGAGTCTTGCTGTTTATAATCGGAGCTAATGTCCACCGCAATCACCACATCAGCACCCATTTGCTTGGCAATATCGACCGGCATATTATTGGTTACCCCGCCATCGACTAACCAACGGCCGTCAATATCATAAGGCGGCAAGGCACCAGGCACTGACATACTGGCCATCATCGCATCGACTAAGTAGCCTTTATCTAATACTACGGGTTGCATTTCAATAATATCGGTCGCTACCGCACGATACGGGATCACCAAATCATCAAACGAGTCTAACTTAGCAAGGTTACCTGAGGTTTCACGCAAAATACGCAGCATACTTTGCCCTTGTACCACGCCGCGCGGAGCACGAATTCCATCCCAACCAAAACCCAAATCGGTGGTTAATTGATAACGGTCTTCGTACTCTTTATCACGCACTCGACGCTGGCTACGACTGACCCGATCACGATAACCCGATTGCCAGTTAACGCTATAAATGATACTTTCAATTTCTTCCGCATCCATGCCCGTCGCATAAAGCCCCGCGACATAGGCTCCCATGCTGGTGCCAAGCACAATATCGACCGGTATTTTCATCTCTTCGAGCGCCTTAAGCACTCCCATATGGGCCGCGCCTTTCGCACCGCCACCCGCTAAAACAAGCGCAATGATCGGACGAGGGTGGTTGATATCATCGCGAGTGACAACGACATGTTCCGTATGTTCTGCTGATACAAACCAAGGGAACATTGTGGCAAAAATAACCATCACACTAAGCTGAAAACGCTTCACACCTTGTCCTCTCATCCTTAAAAATCAAGCCACTATAAATAAGCGAGATTATAGATTACCACCGAAAGAGATTTTTTAACCACTCTTGGGGGCGGTTCTCACACTGTTTCTTCATTTCACCGGTTCGATCCCAAACTGGCAAGGTAAATTCACTGCCGCAATCAACTTGTAAGGCGCCAGAGGCGGTAGGTTTAAAGCCCATCATCGTAATCCCATTTGGCCACGGTAATGATAAGACTTCAGGCATGCGCTGACGTAAATATTCGGCATAGACGCGCAGTGCACCACTCGCTCCGGTTAATTGTGTCGGTTGGTTATCATCGCGTCCAAGCCAAATGGTGGTCACTTCACGGCCATCAACACCGACAAACCAACTATCACGCCGATCACTACTGGTGCCCGTTTTTCCTGCTAATGCCGCCCAAGCAAACTGATTCGTGAGGTATCGCCCCGTACCTTGCTGAACGCCTTGTTTCATGGCGTAAGTGGTCAACCATGCGGCTTGTTCATCGACGACTTGCGAGACCTTAGGGATCGATTGATAAAGCACATTGCCTTGTAAATCAACCACTGAACGTAGCGCAGAGAGTGGCGCTTTTCTACCGGAATTGGTCACGGTTTGATACATTTGCGCCACCTGATAAGGTGTGAGTGAAAATGCCCCTAGTAACATGGCTGGTACAGGACGAATCTCTTGGCCATCGACACCCAATTGCTGCAAGGTTTTTGAGACGTTATCAATGCCTAATGCCATACCCAGTTGCACCGTCGGCACATTGAATGATTTGGCTAACGCTTGATACAAAGGCACATCGCCTCGGTATTGACGATCAAAATTGCGCGGTGTCCAAACACTGCCCTCACTGCCTTTTAGGCTGATTGGCTTATCAATTAAGGTGGTAGCCAAATGGTAACGTTCAGGCTGCGCGAGCGCGGTTAAGTACACGGCTGGTTTGACTAATGAGCCAATCGGACGACTGGCATTAAGGGCGCGGTTAAAACCATCATAACCCGTGCGCTTACCTCCGACCATGGCACGAATTTCACCACTGGTCCGATCGACAGCAATCGCCGCAGCCTCTAATTCATTACCTGCTTGCTTGGCTAATACTGGTACTTGCTCGGCAATGGCTTGCTCCAGCTTGGCTTGCGATACCGGATCAAGCGAAGTAAACACTCGCAACCCTTGATCCGCTTGAAAACGTTCTGCCAATTGCGATCTTAATTCAATCGAAACTTGCTGGAAATAAGCGGGTTGCCGACTGGCGATTCTTGGTTGTGGCTGCACATCCAATGGCCTGGCTATCGCTTGTTGATATTGTTGAGCGGTGAGAATGTTTTGATCCATCATTAATTTCAGTACCAGATCACGTCGTTCACGCGCGCGCTCAGGAAAACGTACTGGATGATAAAAAGACGGCCCTTTAACCATACCGACCAATAAAGCCAGTTGATCAATGCGTAACTCTTGCAGAGGCTGACCAAAATACAACCGCGACGCTAATCCAAAACCATGAATCGCTTCGCGACCATTTTGTCCAAGGTACACTTCGTTGAGGTAAGCCTCAAGGATCCGGTCTTTACTGTAGCGATAATCAATGATCAGCGCTAAATAGGCTTCACGAACTTTTCGCCATAAGGTGCGGTCACTGGATAAAAAGATATTTTTCGCTAGCTGCTGAGTTAAGGTGCTGCCGCCCTGCACCGTTCTTCCCGCTTTAAGGTTGGCAAGCATCGCACGTGCAATCGACCACGGAGAGATACCGTCATGCTGATAAAAATAGCGATCCTCCGTGGCAAGCAAGGCATCAACCATCACTTCGGGAAACTGTTCACGACGTAGGAATAAACGTTGCTCTAACGCATTACGTTCTAACATGCCGAGCATTTTCGGATCTAAACGAAAAAAACCGAGCTGACCTTGGCGCGCTTCTAAAGATTGGATCTGTTGTAAACCGTTTTGATCAAACGTCAGCATCACGTGCCGATCCGCCTCTGGTCCATCAGCGAATTCAAAGGGACGACGAATTAACTCAATACGCGTCGCCGAAGACGAATACTCACCAGCCAAACGAGGTTGACTCACTTTGCGATAATTTAAGATATCCAATTCATTACGCACCTCGGCTAAGGTAATGCTATCGCCCGGTTGCAGAGTCAATACTCGGGCATACATCACGGTAGGCAAATCAAACAATTGGCCTTCAAAGCGCTGTTTGACCACACTATCTAGATACAGCCCAGCAAACAGTAACACGGCCAATAAAGCGAGTGCACACTTCCAAGCGACACCCCACAATCGTCGCCACCAAGGAGAAGTTGCCCGTTGAGCCGTTGAAGAAGAATGGCTTTTGGCAGCCGTTTTTTTCGATGCTTTATTGGTAGGCTCGACTTTTTTCGAAGCTGGCCGTTTAAGCGGAGTTTTTTTATTGGTCATGAGTTTAGATGTCGTTTCGTTTTTGTCGTCGCACTATGGTTAGCCGGATCATCCGGCCAAATATGTTTTGGGTATCGCCCTTTCATCTCTTTTTGTACATCGCGGTAAGCGCCCTGCCAAAAACTGGCTAAATCACGGGTGATCTGTAGAGGGCGTTGCGCGGGGGATAACAACTCCATTACCACGGCTACCCGTCCTTTCGCTATTAACGGCGAGCTTTTTTCACCAAAGACTTCCTGCATTCTCACCGACAACACCGGATCATACCCAACTTGATAACGAATTTTTTTTCGTGTACCCGTTGGCAAAAGATGATGAGTGGGTAACCATTCGTCTAATTGCTGATTCAATGGCCAAGCTAAATAGGCATTCAGAGCTTCAATAATCGGCACTTGCTGCAAAGCCTTTCCAGAACGAATACCGATGAGATAAGGCGCTAACCAATCTGCCAGATGATTCAATAACCCTTCATCGCTCATATCAGGCCATGCCTCTTCCGGCAGCCATTGGCAAGCGCAGCGCACCCGCGCAAGCCATTCTTGGCTAGTACTATCCCAATGTAATACCGAAAGCCCTTGGCGCTGGACAAAATTAAGTAAAGCCTCGGTGATTTTTTCAGATTCAGGGGCAGGAAGCACTTGCCGAGCAATCAGTAACTTACCGAATCGCTGTTGCTTTTCCGCAACAAAGCGCTGGGATTTATCATCCCAATCAACCCACTCCTGCTCGATAAGACGCTCACAGTGATCGGTAACTAATGATTGAATATCAACCTGCAGAGCCGTAAAAATTTGACTTGCTTGCTGCTGGCCACGCAACAAATCCAGCGCAAGCAAATATTGACTACTGGCAAGAGGATGATCATCAAAGGTAAAGGCACCATGACCATTAGCTAAAACATATTGCCCATGACGCCCCCGTTGCTGGGCTAAACGATCAGGAAACGCAAAATAGGCAACACTGGCCAGCAATCGTTCATCCACATCTGAAAGACAAAAACGAGTGCTTAATAGACTCGCTAATGAGCTCGCTCGCTGATCCAATCGGGAAGATTGGCGGTGTAACCGCTGTTGCCAACGATGCAGACTGTGCTGAATATCCAATACTTGCCGTTCAGGCTCCTCCAATAAGGCCGTTAATGCCACAGCCGTCGATAAATAAGCGGGGCTTTGAGTTGCCGCCCAAATGAGCATGGCTGCTAGTCGAGGCTCAACACCTAATTGATGGGCTTGTTTTCCCGCGCTAGTCAGTTGCCCCCGCGTATCCAGTAATTGTAAATCAGCCAACAACGCTTGAGCTTGCTCAAGCGCCGATGGAGGAGGCATATCCAACCATAATAAATCACTGGCTGATTGCGCTCCCCATTGGGCAAGTTCTAAAGCCAGCGAGGCTAAATCACTGTGTAAAATTTCTGGTGGTGGTGTGGATGGCTGCTGCTTCAACTGCGCTTCACTGTACAGTCGCACGCACAAACCAGGCTCTAAACGCCCCGCACGCCCGGCTCTTTGCTGAGCCGAAGACTGACTAATTCTGACCTGTTCTAGGCGAGTAATACCCGTTTTCAAATCAAAACGAGCTCGCCGCTCAAGCCCTGAATCAACCACTAAGCGAATGCCCTCAATGGTTAATGAGGTCTCGGCAATATTGGTCGCTAATACCACTTTACGTTGACCACTCTTGGCAGGAAGCAGCGCTTGTTGTTGCTGCTCAAAAGGCATCTGACCAAATAAGCCATGCACGCTAATCTCGCTGGGCAAGTCGCTGAGCCGCTGTTGTAACTGAGCAATACTGGCCGCACTGGGTAAAAATGCCAGTAACGATCCGCTGTGCTGGGTGAGTAAGCCACGGATCTGCTGCTCCATCACCGCCTGCCAAGTTTGATTGGCCGATAGCGGACGATAGTCAACAGTGACGGGATAACTGCGTCCTTGTGATTCAAGGTAACCAGCGCGAGGCAATAGCGTTTGTAATGCAGAGCTGTCTAAAGTTGCTGACATAACAACAATTTTCAAGTCATCACGCAATGCCATTTGCACTTCCAAACTGAACGCTAAGGCGGTATCCGCGTGGAGACTGCGTTCGTGAAATTCATCAAAGATCACTAAATCGACACCACTTAACTCTGGATCGTGCTGAATCATCCGCGTCATGATCCCTTCAGTGACGACTTCTAAGCGAGTCTGTGCACTAACCTGATTCTCACCACGCACTCGATAACCCACCGTTTGGCCAACCGACTCACCCAATTGCTGTGCTAAATAATAGGCAATATTACGCGCGGCTAGCCTACGCGGCTCCAGCATAATAATCTTGCCGTCGATCAGATTAGCCTGCAAAAGTTGTAACGGAAAACGGGTCGATTTCCCTGCTCCTGGAGGCGCTTTAAGGATCACTTGATTTTGCTGTTGGATAGCACGAAGTAATTCAGGAATAACCGCATCGATAGGTAAAGCTGACAAAATAGCGTCCTTCTCAAAAAGCAACGCAGTATTGTACATAAAAACAGTAGTGAAACCCAACTAACTTACTTTCAGTACATTATGTTGTGTCCCGAAAGTAAACCTTTTACAAACAGTAAAAAGCCAGACGCGATAAGCATGATTGATGGTCAATCCGAATCACTCAACGTGCCTTTAGATTGTTTTTAACGTATAAAATAAGCCTTTCCCTTATCAAACTGGTTATCGGATGCAATTTATCCCTGAGCTACACAGCGCCATCTTAATTAAACGCTACAAACGTTTTTTAGCCGATGTCCAATTAGACGATGGCTCAATCATGACTATTCACTGTGCCAACACAGGAGCAATGATCGGCTGTGCTCAACCCGGTAGCCGAGTATGGTATTCCACCTCCGACAATCCTAAGCGTAAATATCCACACAGTTGGGAACTCACCGAAACCCTCTCCTCTCAACAGATTGTGGTGAATACCTTACGAGCCAATCAATTGGCATTGGAAGCGATTGAAAATGGGACGATTAAGGAGCTACAAGGCTACCCTCAGCGACAGAGCGAAGTAAAATATGGCCAAGAAAATAGCCGAATTGATCTCTTGCTTAGTGGTCCAGATTTGCCAAACTGTTATGTAGAAGTGAAAAGTGTCACCTTACTTGATGATCCTTCTCTCAATCATCACGTAGGAAAGCCATCTGTCGGTCAAGGTTATTTCCCAGACGCGGTAACCTTACGAGGACAAAAACACTTACGTGAACTGACCGAAATGGCCAAAAATGGGAGTAGAGCTGTACTTTTATTCACTGTTTTGCATTCAGGGATTGAAAAAGTCTCTATCGCTCACCATATTGACGCGAACTATTCACAATTGTTAACCATGGCTCAAGAAGCCGGTGTCGAAGTACTGTGCTATAAAGCGCAACTTTCACCACGAGAAATCCAATTAGTATCGCCAATCGAGTTTGTGCCTTCACAGTAAAAAATGATGACACCTTCACATTGACGATAAGTTTACGATTGAGTATTTGCCTCGGCCCCTTCTTTTTGCTATAGATACCCGCCTCAAATTAACTGCTCTCGCAGTTGACTAGGTGTTAGTAGGAGATGCTGTATGCCAGAATCCAAAAAGAAAACGCTAGGCACCCTAGCCATTGCAGGTGTTGAGCCGTATCAGACCAAACCCGGTGAAGAGTATATGTCGCCGGATCAGATCGCTCATTTTACTAAAATTTTAGAAGCTTGGCGTAACCAGCTTAGGGAAGAAGTCAGTCGCACCGTTCACCATATGCAGGATGAAGCAGCAAACTTTCCCGATCCCGTGGATCGCGCGTCTCAGGAAGAAGAATTCAGCCTAGAACTGCGTAACCGTGATCGTGAACGTCGCTTGATCAAAAAAATTGAAAAGACGCTCGATAAGATCAAAGAAGACGATTTCGGCTTCTGTGAATCTTGCGGTGTTGAAATCGGTATTCGCCGTTTAGAAGCTCGTCCAACGGCAGACTTGTGTATCGATTGTAAGACACTGGCAGAAATCAAAGAAAAGCAGATGATGGGCTAACCACAGTCGCAACGCTGATTGATGATAAAAAAGGAGCACCATGCTCCTTTTTTATTGGCGGTGATTTGCTTACTATTGCAAGCTAGCGCGGTTACTCTGCCGCAGCTATTTCAGACTCAACGGACTGTATTTTTTACTACATTTAACTGTTATCACTATGAATTACATCGGTCGCTTTGCTCCCTCACCTTCTGGTCCACTGCATTTTGGTTCGCTGATTGCCGCGTTGGGCAGTTATTTTCAAGCCAAAAGTCAGCAAGGGAAATGGCTGGTGCGCATAGAAGATCTCGACCCGCCACGAGAAATGCCCGGCGCGGCACAATCGATCTTACAAACACTGGAAGCCTATGGCTTAACATGGGATGGTGAAGTGGTTTATCAAAGCCAGCGGCACACTCTCTATCAAGACCAAATCGATGCTTGGCTTAAGTCAGGGCAAGCTTATCGCTGCCAATGCACTCGCCAACAGATCAAGCAAAGCGGTGGATTTTATACTGGCACTTGCCGAGGGGTATTCCTCAATCCGCGCCAGCCTTGTGCGATTCGTCTACGCATGGACTATCCGACTTATCAATTTACCGATCTAAAACAAGGTAACATCACCATTCCTAAGCCATTAGCGGAAGAAGATTTTATCATCAAACGTCGTGATGGCTTATTTGCTTATAATCTCGCCGTGGTCATTGATGATATCGCACAAGGCGTCACTGAAGTGGTCCGTGGTGCCGATTTGATTGAGCCAACCGGGCGACAAATTAGCCTGTATCACACTTTACAACAAAAGCCGATTCACTACTTACATTTACCATTGGCGATGGATGGTAACGGGAATAAACTCTCTAAACAAAATCACGCCCCAGCGATTGATATTGAACATCCCAAACCGACGTTGATTCGTGCGATGCAGTTTTTAGGCTTTGCAATACCGGACGAAGTTATCGATGCTCAGCTCGACGAAATCATTCATTGGGGGAGTCAACATTGGCAAGTCGCGCAGCTCCCTGAAGCGACAAAGATCACACCGTGATTCTCAAACGGCGCTATCTACGCTATTATTAGCCGCAATTCGGCCCATTTAAGCCACAACAGGTGCACCACAACGCTTGAATAGCCAACACCAATCATTGTCAGATGCACATGAATAATAATGAATTAGAAACACGCGAACCTCGCGTATACCCAGAGCTTGAGCTCAACGTAATCACTCGCCAAGAGCATAATATCTCTCGGCAGTTGATTAGCGAAAATGCTTTAAAAGTCTTGTACCGCTTACACGGTGCGGGATTCGATGCTTATTTAGTTGGAGGTGGTGTGCGTGATTTATTGCTCAACCATACTCCAAAAGATTTTGATATTGCCACCAATGCGACCCCAGAGCAGATCCGTCAGCTATTTCGTAACTGTCGCCTGATTGGCCGCCGCTTTCGTTTAGCACACATCATGTTTGGTCGTGACGTGATTGAAGTCGCCACTTTCCGCGGTCATCATCAAGAGATCAATCAACACATCGCAGCGCAGTCAGAAGCGGGCATGCTGTTGCGTGATAACGTGTATGGCACCATCGATGAAGATGCTGAACGCCGTGATTTCACGGTCAATGCGATGTACTACAACATTGCTGACTATAGTATTCATGATTATGCTGGTGGTATTGAAGATCTCGATGATAAGTTGATCCGCTTAATCGGCGATCCACAAACTCGCTATCGTGAAGATCCGGTGCGCATGCTGCGCGCGATTCGTTTCGCCGTTAAATTGGATTTTGATATCGAAGAAGATACCGCCGCCCCGATTGAAACGCTGGCTCCACTATTAAAAGAAATCCCTTCGGCACGCTTGTACGAAGAATCGCTGAAAATGCTGCAAAGTGGTCATGGTTTAGAGACCTATCATTTGATGCGTGAGTACAACCTGTTCCAACAGTTATTCCCGCAGGTTGCTGAATACTTTACGGAAGATTACTCATCACAAACCGAGCAGATGCTTGATTTGGTGCTTGACTCTACTGATTTACGTATCGAAGAAGGTAAACGCATCAATCCGGCCTTTATGTTTGCCGCGTTTCTTTGGTATCCAATGGTCACGATCGCTGAACAATTAATGGCATCCAAAGCGCTTAATTTTTACGATGCGGTGATGGAAGCAAGCAACGATATTCTCGACCAAGTCGTTAAGTCGATTGCGATTCCACGTCGCCATACCACGACCATTCGAGAAATTTGGCAGATGCAGTTGCGTTTACCTCGTCGTAACGGCAAACGCGCCTTCCGCTTATTAGAGCTCAATAAGTTCCGCGCTGGATTTGATTTCCTTGAAATGCGTGGTGAGATTGAAGGCGGCGACGTGCAAAAACTCGCGAAATGGTGGCAAACATTCCAAAATGCGGGACGTAATATGCGCCAAGCCATGGTCAACGACTTAGACAGTGCGGATAGTGACGGTCCGAGTACTCGTCGACGTAAACCGTCCACTCGTAAGCGCAAACCTAAGGGAAAAACAGCGCTATGACCATCGCTTATATTGCGGTAGGCAGTAATTTAGCAAAGCCCATATTACAAGCCAAACAAGCGATTGAGGCACTCAAACAGTTGCCGAAATCACAGTTTATTGCTGCCTCATCGCTGTACAGTAGTACGCCAATGGGGCCCCAAGATCAGCCAGAATACATCAATGCTGTTGTCGTAATTGATACTCAGCTCAGTCCATTAGCTCTGCTAGATTGCACTCAAGCTATCGAACAAGAGCAAGGACGTGAGCGTAAAGCTGAACGCTGGGGGCCAAGAACGCTCGATTTAGATATCCTTCTCTATGGCGATGAGATCATCGATTCACCACGCTTAACGGTACCTCATTACGGTATGAAAGTGCGTGAATTCGTACTTTACCCCCTAGATGAAATAGCCCCTGATTTATCTCTCCCTGATGGAACTAAGCTGAGCGATCTACTCTCAGAGGTTGATCGTAATGGACTTAGTATTTGGCACTCGCCAACCTGAGTATAAGGACATCCTATGAAAAAAATAACCATTAACGACCTGATAAACTGGAAACAGCAAGGCCGTAAATTTCCAACGGTAACCGCCTACGATGCGAGCTTTGCTCAATTGTTTGAAAGCCAAGAAATGCCAGTGTTACTGGTCGGTGACTCTCTAGGTATGGTACTGCAAGGACAAAATGATACGCTGCCAGTGACTATTGCCGATATTGCTTATCACACGCGCTGTGTGAGAGCCGGGAGTCCAAATTGTCTACTGATGGCAGACATGCCCTTCATGAGTTACGCTACACCGGAGCAAGCGTGTGAGAATGCTGCTCAGCTGATGCGTGCTGGAGCCAATATGGTCAAGATTGAAGGCGGCGACTGGTTGGTTGAAACGGTCAAAATGCTCACTGAACGCGCCGTTCCAGTCTGCGCTCATTTAGGGCTTACCCCTCAATCAGTCAATATTTTTGGTGGTTATAAAGTACAAGGTCGAGAACAAGACAAAGCCGATCGTATGGTGAAAGATGCGATCGCTCTACAAGAAGCTGGAGCACAAATTATTTTATTAGAGTGTGTACCAGCGGCCTTAGCAAAAAGAATCACCGAGTTACTTGACGTTCCGGTGATTGGCATTGGTGCTGGTAATAGCACCGATGGACAGATCTTAGTGATGCACGATATGTTCGGTATCTCGGCCAATTATATGCCAAAATTTTCCAAAAATTTCCTCGCAGAGACAGGAGATATGCGCCAAGCGGTCGCCAAATATATGGCTGATGTGTTAAGCGGCGCGTTTCCTGATGATGCACATACTATTGCCTAAAGGAGTAATCCATGCAGACTTTTGCTGATATTTCAGCTCTTCGCGAGCAGATAAAACAGTATAAGCGTGATGGTCGCCAAGTGGCTTTTGTGCCAACCATGGGCAATTTACACGAAGGTCATTTGACCTTAGTTCGTAAAGCCCGTGAATTGGCTGATGTTGTCGTGGTTAGTATTTTTGTCAACCCAATGCAGTTCGAACGTGCCGACGATCTCAATAACTACCCACGCACTTTAGATGACGATCTTAGTAAGTTGAATAGTGAAGGCGTTGAGTTGGTCTTTACTCCGACTGCCGAGACGATTTATCCCAATGGACTGGATAAACAAACCTTTGTTGAAGTCCCAGGGCTTTCCCAGATGCTGGAAGGAGCGTCCCGTCCAGGTCACTTTCGTGGTGTCGCGACGGTCGTTAATAAGCTGTTTAATATTGTTCAGCCTAACATCGCCTGTTTTGGCGAAAAAGATTATCAGCAGTTAGCCGTCATTCGACAAATGGTTCAAGACTTATGTCTAGACATTGAGATCGTCGGTGTCGCTACCGTACGTGAAATGGATGGTTTAGCGATGAGTTCGCGCAATAACTTATTAACCATTGATGAGCGTCAACGAGCTCCCGTACTCGCCCGCACGATGCGTTGGATAAGCAGCACCATCCGCGGTGGTCGAGATGATTATCCCTCGATCATTGAAGATGCAATTGACCAATTACGAGCGGCCGATATTGAGCCTGATAATCTGTTTATTCGCGATGCGCAAACCCTATTACCGATCAGTGCAGAGAGTAAACAAGCAGTCATTTTAATGGCGGCTTTTTTAGGTAAAGTGAGACTTATCGACAATCAAGTGGTTGAACTTAATGCTGATACTAAAAGTAGCAGTGAAGAAGAGTAACCCTTTGCCCTCGGTATATTGAGCGCGATTCTCTAAATAAAAAGGTCAACCTGCTAAAGGTTGACCTTTTTATTCGTGGCTTACCTATCGGTGATAACCATCGATAATAGTGATTAACTGCGTAATCCTTTACCTTTACTCACTAAGTAATGAGCAATCGAATAAAGGACGATAATAAATACCGCCAATACGCTAAATGAAGTCACCACATTAACATCCGAAACGCCTAAGAAACCATAACGGAATGCATTAACCATATAGACGATTGGGTTAATTTTCGATACCGCTTGCCAAAAGTCCGGTAATAAGCTGATTGAATAAAAAACACCGCCCAAATACGTCAATGGCGTAAGAATAAATGTCGGGATGATCGAAATATCATCAAAGGTTCGCGCAAAAACGGCGTTAATTAATCCACCTAAAGAAAACACAATCGATGTCAGAAAAACCGTTGCACAGATAATGCCCCAATGTTCGATTTGTAAGTTGACAAAAAACAATGAAACAAACGTCACTAATGCACCAACCAACAGACCGCGTACCACTCCCCCCATAACGTAACCGGCAATGATCACGTAATTCGGTACTGGCGCAACCAATAACTCTTCAATATTCTTTTGAAACTTAGCACTAAAAAATGACGAAGCCACATTAGAATAAGAGTTGGTGATCACCGACATCATGATAAGACCAGGGACAATATATTCCATATAGCTAAAGCCATTCATCTGACCAATGCGTGAACCGATCAAATTACCGAAAATCACAAAATACAGGCTCATGGTGATCACGGGAGGCACCAGCGTTTGCACCCAAATACGAGTAAAACGAGTAATTTCTTTGCGCAGTAGACTACAAAAAGCCGTCCAATAAATAGCGTACATTAGTTATCCCCCCGATTCGAATCACGCACAATCGTGACAAACAACTCTTCTAAGCGGTTGGCCTTATTACGCATTGAACGTACGCTAACGCCTTGTTGAGTTAACTGTTGAAAAACGGCATTTAAGCCTTGGCTTTTATCGAGTTCAATTTCTAAAGATCCATCAACCATGCGCTGAGAGATCACTTGGGATAACGGTTGCACTTTCTGCTCATCATCGATATCGAGAATAAACGTCTCGACACTCAGTTTACCCAACAGTGCCTTCATGGTGGTGTTTTCAATCAACTCACCACGATGAATAATACCAATATTACGACAGAGCATTTCCGCTTCTTCCAGATAGTGAGTAGTCAGAATAATCGTAATGCCCTGCTGATTAATTTTTTTTAAAAACTCCCACATCGAGCGACGCAGCTCAATATCAACCCCTGCCGTTGGCTCATCTAAAATCAGCAGTTGTGGCTGATGCATCAAAGCTCGAGCAATCATTAAACGCCGTTTCATGCCGCCGGAGAGATTACGAGCACGCTCTTTGCGCTTATCCCATAAATCCAGTTGGCTGAGATACGTTTTCGCTCGCTCTTTCGCTAAGCGCTTCGGTACGCCGTAATAGCCCGCTTGCTGAATAACAATCTGCTCTACGGTTTCAAAAGGGTTAAAGTTAAACTCCTGCGGGACCAACCCCAAATACTGCTTAGCCTGTTCAAGATGAGTATCGATATCATATCCAAATACGTTAACTTGGCCTGAGGTTTTGTTCACCAGAGAAGAAATAATACCGATAGTAGTCGATTTACCTGCCCCATTTGGCCCGAGTAACGCGTAAAAATCGCCTTTTTTTACCGTTAAACTAATGCCTTTCAATGCTTCAAACCCACCTTGATAGGTTTTACGCAACTGATCAATTTCTAATGCATACATATTAATTACAGACTCTAGGCTATGACGATAACAACATCACTAGATGTGCTGGCGAGATGACGTTTTTTCAACCCCTTACATTAGGAAATAATAAAATATCCCCCTATCACTACCATTGCCTCAAATAAGCCGTAGAGGACAAGATTATTTTGCATAAAAACCACTATGATAAACTGCTCAGATGAGTAATCTATCTGCTAATTTATCAGAGAATCGTGTAAGCACATTGTGTATAGTTGGCTCAGTTAATAAAGGGAACGAAGATGCCAGTACTTAAACAGCTTTTTGAAAATAACTCTCGTTGGTCAGAGTCAATCAAATCCGAACGACCAGAATACTTCGCAAAGTTAGCCAAAGGACAGAACCCCGATTTTTTATGGATTGGTTGCTCGGATAGCCGTGTCCCAGCAGAACGCTTAACTGGATTGTACTCCGGAGAGCTGTTTGTTCATCGTAATGTCGCCAATCAAGTGATTCATACCGATCTTAACTGTCTGTCGGTTGTGCAATACGCGGTCGATGTACTAAAAGTGAAACACATTATTGTCTGTGGTCATTACGGCTGTGGCGGTGTGACGGCAGCGATCGATAATCCTCAATTAGGCCTAATCAATAACTGGCTGCTGCATATTCGCGATTTGTACTTTAAGCATCGTCACTATTTAGAGCAGATGCCAGAGAAAGATCGCTCAGACAAACTGGCAGAAATTAACGTCGCAGAGCAAGTCTACAACCTAGGTAACTCCACCATCATGCAAACCGCTTGGTTACGTGGTCAAGACGTTGAGCTGCATGGTATGGTCTATGGTATTGAAGACGGTAAGCTTGAGTATTTAGGTCTACGCTGCGATTCTCAAGAACTGGTTGACGGAAGCTATCATAAAGCGATGGAGAAGATCCTTAATCCACAACATCAGCTATTGTGTCGTTAAATCATAGCTAGGATGCGCTTTAAGCGATGAGGTAATGCCCACATGATGGTGGGCATACTTTTAGGTGAAGATTGATCTTACTCTTGCGGTACGACTTTACCAATGTAAGGCAAATGACGGTACTTCTGTGCATAATCAATACCGACACCGACCACAAATTCATCAGGAATTTCAAAACCAACCCATTGGACATCGACATGAACTTCACGGCGTGAAGGCTTATCTAATAGAGTACAAATATTGATGGAGTTAGGCTCACGTAGCGCTAAAAACTCCTTAACCTTGGTTAGGGTATTGCCAGTATCGATAATATCTTCAACCAGTAAAACGTCTTTGCCTTTGATGTCATCATCCAGATCTTTCAAAATTCGTACATCACGCGAACTTTGCATGCTATTGCCGTAACTTGATGCTGTCATAAAATCGACGTGATGAATTTTATCAATCGCACGAGCTAAGTCGGCCATAAACACAAATGAGCCACGCAATAATCCAACCAAGACTAAATCTTCACTCTCTTGGTAATGCTCAGTAATCTGTTTACCTAATTCACGAATGCGTTGCTGAACATCGTGCTCAGAAATCATCACTTCTACTGTATGTTTCATACCTATCTCATGGGTTAGAGCGACATTCGACACCAGTGTGCAGCCTATCGCAGGTTGGTTCGGTAGGTATAATAACATCGCCGACGCGGGGTGTTAACCTTTCACCACCTTACTGCGCATAATTACCCGACTAAAACACCTATCCTCTTTAACGCTCTGTTTTCCCTCGCCTATTAATATCAGAATGATCAACATCATTCGCTAAACCATCAATAAAACTCATTGAATGACAAGTCATTTCATAACAAAGCGCACTTTTTACCCACAACGTATTGACCTGAAACATATGCACCATTACACTCATACGGTTTTTTAAACAAATTATAAAAAAATCATTAGCGTAACTAAATACGCAACAACTCAGTCAATTGGCAAGGAAAACAACTATGGACGCATCTATTGAGAAACGCCCTAGAACAAGGCTATCTCCACAAAAACGTAAACAGCAACTCATGGAAATCGCGCTAGAAGTCTTCGCGAAACGAGGTATTGGTCGTGGCGGCCATGCTGACATTGCTGAGATTGCTCAGGTCTCAGTAGCCACGGTATTCAATTACTTCCCGACCCGTGAAGATCTCGTCGATGACGTTCTCACTTTTGTGGTGCGTGAGTTCTCTAATTTCTTAACTGACCATATCGATCTCGATTTGCATGCAAAGCAAAATATGCACAATATCGCGTCGGGTATGGTGAGTTTGGCTATCGACGATTGTCACTGGTTAAAAGTGTGGTTTGAGTGGAGCGCCTCTACGCGTGATGAAGTATGGCCACTCTTTATGTCGAGTAATCGTACCAATCAACTGCTAGTGAAAAATGTCTTTTCAAAAGCGATTGAGCGCTCAGAAGTATGTAGCAAACATAACCCTGAAGATCTTGCTACCCTGTTTCACGGCATCTGCTACTCGCTGTTCGTTCAAGCCAATCGAGCGCGTGATGAGGCCGATATGCAGAAACTGGTTAATAACTATTTAAATATGCTCTGTATCTATCAAGGCGATCGCGCAGTAGCTATCTAGTCAGCTGTATCTTGAATAACGGGAGGATCGAATCCCGTTAACTTCAAGAGATAGCAAAAAGCCGCTGAATCATTCAGCGGCTTTTATTATTCAAAAACGATCAATTACTTTTTCTTTTTGGCTTTCGCGTTTGGCAGGTCAGTAATTGTCCCTTCAAACACTTCTGCAGCAAGACCAACTGATTCATGCAACGTTGGGTGAGCGTGAATCGTGAGCGCGATATCTTCTGCATCACAACCCATTTCAATCGCAAGACCAATTTCACCAAGCAGTTCACCACCATTGGTACCGACAATCGCACCACCGATCACACGATGAGTCTCTTTATCAAAGATAAGCTTAGTCATACCGTCTGCACAATCAGAAGCAATAGCACGACCTGAAGCAGCCCATGGGAAAGTAGCGACTTCGTAGTTAAGACCTTCCGCTTTCGCTTCTTTCTCAGTCTTACCAACCCAAGCAACTTCTGGCTCGGTATACGCGATAGATGGAATCACTTTTGGATCAAAGTAGTGTTTCTTACCAGAGATCACTTCAGCAGCAACGTGACCTTCATGGACACCTTTGTGTGCCAACATTGGCTGACCGACAATATCACCAATCGCAAAAATGTGCGGTACATTGGTACGCATTTGCTTATCGACATGGATAAAGCCACGCTCATCAACTTCAATGCCCGCTTTTTCAGCGTCCATCAGTTTACCATTTGGCACACGACCGATAGCAACTAAGACCGCATCATAACGTTCAGCTTCTGCTGGTGCTTTCTTACCTTCCATTGACACGTAGATACCATCTTCTTTGGCTTCTACAGCGGTCACTTTGGTTTCGAGCATCAAGTTAAATTTGTTCTGAATGCGTTTGGTGTACACCTTCACAACATCTTTATCTGCCGCAGGAATCACTTGATCGAACATCTCAACAACGTCGATCTTAGAACCGAGAGAGTGGTAAACCGTTGCCATCTCAAGACCGATGATACCACCGCCCATAATAAGCAGTTTCCCTGGAACTTCTCTTAGCTCTAGTGCATCGGTTGAATCCCAAATGCGAGGATCTTCATGAGGAATAAACGGCAATTTAATTGGACGAGATCCGGCAGCTACGATCGCATTATCGAAGTTAACCAGTGTCTTACCTTCTTCACCATCGACTTCAAGCGTATTCGGACCGGTAAATTTACCAAAGCCATTCACCACGGTTACTTTACGCATCTTAGCCATACCGCCAAGACCACCCGTTAGCTGGTTAATGACTTTTTCTTTCCATAAACGAACTTTATCAATATCGGTTTGTGGTTCACCGAATACAATGCCGTGATCAGCGAGCGCTTTCGCTTCTTCAATCACTTTAGCAACGTGGAGTAGCGCTTTTGATGGGATACAGCCGACATTCAAACAAACACCACCAAGGGTGCTATAACGTTCAACGAGTACGGTTTCAAGACCTAAATCCGCACAACGGAAAGCCGCGGAGTAACCGGCAGGACCTGCGCCCAGTACAACAACTTGGGCTTTAATTTCTTTGCTCATTTCGACCTCTTATAGTCAATATCCCTAACAGGCTGAGTGGAGGGTTCTAT
>NZ_WXWK01000095.1:0-40673 GCF_009904835.1 Vibrio sp. V33_P6A3T137
ATGCCACCCGAATTAAACGAGTAGCATTCTTATATTTACAAAGTCAGTTGGCTTTCTTTGCAACCAATATTCAGTAAATTAATCCACGGACTCGCCAAACGAGGTAATCACTTTTAAGCACTTGTCTTTACTTAAATAGCGTTGGGCACTTGTTTGTACTGACTGAATATCAGCGGCGGCAATATGATCATAAATTTGCTGCACGCGCTGATAATACTCTGGTTGAGTTCGGCCCATTGCCGTAGCCTCTAACCAAAATCCATTGCTATTACTGACATGAGCGATGGATTGTAATAAAGGCTGCTTAGCTCTCGCCAATAAATCAGCGTCTATTCGCTGCCCTGAACCCAGTTGCTCGATGAGCGTGTCAACTTTACCTTCAATAGATAAAACATGCTGTCTATCAACCAGCGCAAATAAGCCGATATAACCTAACTCTGACGGTTCTTTCGCACTAGAATGGAAAGTATAAGGTGAATAACTCATCCCCGCTTGTACTCGTAGCTCTTCAGTGATCAGCAGTTGCAAAACGCGATCTAATAACAAGATTTTCGCCGCTTGCTCAACGGAGTAACTATCAAGATTAGACCAAATCCAAGCCAGAGCTGTTGAATCAACCGCTCCTTGATGGCTCAACTGGCGGCTCGCTGGTAACTCAGGCAGGCGAGCTACGACTGGACGCTTGGTGATTGGCAACGGATGACGCTCTATCGCACCCAATGTTTCGGCTACCGCTTGAATCGCCTGAGATTCATCAATATCGCCGACAATCGTGACCTCAAGTAAGCCACGATCGACGGCCGATGCGAGCACGAGGGCGATTTCAGAAAAATCTCGCTTCAATAGCTCTTGATCGCGGCCAAGGGCGTAGTTTATGTCCTCTGGATGTAATAGCTCAGCGAATCGCTGCCAAAATAACGTTTCAGCGTTGGTATGGCGGCTAAATGCATGCTCTCGCACTTGTTGCCGAAACTGGTGTAACGCTTCAGGTCTAAACCCTGGCGCAATCAAAAAAGCGGTATGTAACCCTAGCTGCGCTCTTAATCGCTCGGTTCGCACAGAGACGGCATCATTAAACCCTTGCTCCGATAGTTTCCATCCCACAGCTAAACCTTGCCCTGCTAATATTTGTCCCAGCTCAGCATAACTATGCTCAGCTAATCCTCCAAGAACAAAGCTACGTTGAAATAACGTGATTAGCCCTTCGCTTTTAGGCAGGGCTACATCACCAAAACCGACTTTGAGCTGCACTATCGCTTGTCCCAATTCAAATTGAGTGGGTCTCAAACTAAGTCGTACGCCATTAGCAAAAACCAGTTGGCGGATTCCTGCCTGTTCATCACGCTTATCGGCAATGAATTTTCCCGGCTTACCGAAATTTGCATAAGCAAACGGAGTCAATTTTTGCTCTTGATGAGCGCTAATCGGCTGCTGCTGGCTTTGCTGATAGACGCTCAGAAGCTGCTTTGCCACCTGTTCTTCTGGTTGAGAGTGAGTCAGATAAATCCATGGTTCCCCTTGCCAACGCTGCTTCAGGGCTTCATGCAGTGCTGATGCAGTCAAACTAGGCTTCAATCGTTGAAACAACGCCCATTCCTGCTTGGGATCTAAAAAATATAAGCCGCGAGCGTTAAAATCGACCAATTGCTCAGCTAAACCAAAGCTATTCACACTTAGTGGTTGAGCTAGATCATGCTGTATATCTTGTTCGATCAAGTCTAATGCTCGATTAACTTCTTGTTCAGTAAAACCACCCACCAAAGCTTGACGCATGGTCTGCTCTAGCAGGGCAAGGCTTTCTCGCCATTGTTGAGGTGCTGAATTGAGTGATAATTCAAAACGTAAGCCATGTTTAAACTCTTCAAATAAGGCCACATTGACTCGACGCCCCATATCCTCCTCTGGCAGATGGGCGGTTAAGCGGCGATACAACAGATGACGAATTAGCCAGTCGTTAAGCATTCTATGCCGTCTTGCGATACCATCAACAAGTACATCTTGAGGCTGTAACATACCCAAAGTCACCGTCGTCGGTAAACGTGGGTCAAAAAAGCTATCCGCTCTAAGCTCTTGCTGGACTGTCAAGGTTGGCAGTGGATCATCACTAACTAAAACCGCCTGTGGATGTGGTTGCCAGTTGGCAAAACGTTGCTGAATCTGACGCTCTGTGGCGGCAATATCAATATCACCGACAACAATTATGGTCGTGCGCTCTGGTGTATAAAAGCGCTGATAGAGATCACGTAATTGTGCTACTGTCGCTTGAATAACTACGCTTTCCAAGCCGATTGGCAGACGACTCGCCAATGGGCTGTCTGGGTACAAAAATGCCTGCTGATATTGATAATCATCTAGCTCCATCGATTGTTTTTCGCGTATTTCCGCCATTACGATCGGCTTTTCTTGTGCTAGAGCTTCGGGTGTTAAAGTCAGTTGATCACCAATCTCACGCATTAACATCAGCCCAGTTGTAAGCTTATCTTGAGTGCCTTCCGTGATATTAAATTGATACACCGTTTGATGATACTCAGTAATTGCATTGGTATCCGAACCAAAACTAAGACCAAGCTTTTCTAGCTGAGCAATCATATCCCCTTGTGGAACGGATCGAGAGCCCTTAAACGCCATATGCTCTAATAGATGCATCAATCCCTGCTGCTGTTCAGACTCCACCAGCGAGCCACCGGCAATTTGCATGCGCATGATGATGGCTTTTTCTGGGTATGGATTAACCATCAACTGATAAGTTAAGCCATTAGCTAAACGACCTTGGTGGATTCGTGGATCAGGGGTTAATTCATTGGCAACCGAGTGTAGAGACATGATGATGTAGCAAGCGCCAAAGAATGGCATTAACCGAGTAAAGAGAGACAAGAGACAACCTCGAATAACATCAGTAAAAAAGAATCGTTATTATTCATGTTTTATCTCGCTTTAGAATGGTTACATACAAAAGCATACAAAAACATCAAGCAACTCAACGAGTAAACCGCTGAGGTTTATTCAACAAAGTTGGCATTTTTGCTCTTAAAATCGGATAGTTTCGCCAAATATCGCTACACTTTTATCTGTTTGTGCACCAAGGTGTCATGCCGCTAGTTGATTGGAGTGATAAAATGAATAAACCGCTTTGGCTACTGCTAGGTGTAAGCCTAATCGCTTGGCCTACTTTTGCCGCCCAGTATGTATTTAAAAATGTGCAAGTATTTGATGGACGACAAGCAACACTCAGCGCAGCAAAAAATGTCTATGTGCAAGATAACCTGATCAGCAAAATCGAAGATTACCAAGCTCTTAACATCACTGACTCCAATACTATAGTGATTGATGGGCAAGGCAAAACCTTAATGCCGGGATTGATTGATGCTCATACTCATTTAATGCTCGCCGCCCTGCCTCAACAAACCTTAATGCTTGCTGATCAAGGTTTTATTAATATTGTTGCCGCTAAAACCGCTGCCGATATGCTGCAACGGGGTTATACCAGTGTGCGCGATTTGGGTGGGCCAGTATTCGGCTTAAAAATGGCGATCGATAAGCAGATCACCACCGGACCTCGTATTTGGCCAGCCGGGGCTTTCATCTCTCAAACTGGCGGCCACGGTGATTTTCGTCTACCCAATGAGTTAATAACCCCTGATAGTAAAAAACAGACCATCTCTGTTAGGACAGGCACTTCAGCGATTGCTGATAGTCCGGACGAAGTTCGCCAGCATGTACGAGAGCAGTTAGCCCTCGGGGCATCGCAGATTAAACTCATGGCAGGTGGTGGCGTCTCATCATTTTATGACCCGCTTGATGTGACTCAATACAGCCTGGCAGAAATTCGCGCCGCGACGGAAGCGGCAGAAAATTGGGGCACCTATGTGACGGTGCACGCTTATACTCCTCGCTCGATTAATCAAGCGATTGATGGTGGGGTTAAATCGATTGAACACGGTCAATTGATTGATGAAAAAACCGCAAAACGAATGGCCAAAGAAGGCATTTGGTGGAGCTTACAACCGTTTACTTCTGAGCGAAAATCCAGCTTTGCCGAAGGCTCGCCGCAACGTCTGAAACAAAAAATGGTCGAACAAGGCACAGACAGGGCCTATCGTTTAGCGAAAAAACATCAAGTAAAAGTCGCATGGGGAACCGACATTTTGTTCAGTGCGGAAAAACTCAAAGGGCAAACGCAACTGTTGAGTATTATGACTCGCTGGTACACCCCTGCTGAAGTACTGAAAATGGCTACCTACGACAATGCGCAGCTACTGATGCTCTCAGGAGAGCGTGCGCCTTATCAAGGTAAGTTAGGGGTTATTGAGGCCGGAGCTTTGGCCGATCTGCTGATCGTCAATGGCAATCCGCTACAAGATTTAACCATTTTAGAAGCAACGGATAACCTACAACTGATCATGAAAGACGGTCGCATTTATAAAAATACGCTCTAATCAATACGTCTGCTGAGGGGATCTTATCCCCTCAATTTTCACTACACCTTAAGTATAAAAACAAAGTAATATCAGCCTCATTCTGCCCTATTGGGCTTTGTTGATGGTTACTTTAAATGGAACGTATTATCGAAAAACTGCTGTACTCTGCTCGCTGGATCATGGCACCTATTTATCTCGGTTTGAGTTTTATCCTCCTCGCCTTAGGGATTAAATTTTTTCAAGAAGTGATTCACCTACTCCCAAATATCTTTGCTATTCAAGAAGCTGACCTGATTCTAATCGCGTTATCATTGATTGATATCACCTTAGTTGGCGGGCTGATTGTGATGGTGATGTTTTCTGGCTATGAGAATTTTGTTTCTAAAATCGACGTTGAGGAACATAACGATAAATTGGGCTGGTTGGGTAAACTCGATGCCGGTTCACTGAAAAATAAAGTTGCTGCTTCGATTGTCGCGATCTCTTCAATTCATTTGCTGAAAGTGTTTATGAATACCGAAAATATCGCCAATGAGAAAATACAATGGTATTTGATGCTTCACATTACCTTTGTCATCTCTGCTTTTATGATGGGTTATTTAGATAAAATCACCAAAAAATAATCCGCCGCTAGAGCCAAACATAAAAAAGCCCTGAACCTATCGGATCAGGGCAAAATCATTCACCAATAGGGGGAAGGTGAACTAACTTAAGTCAACATCTTTGCAGCCAAACCAAAGCGTTGCAAAAAAACCAACCACATAAGAAATGAGTAGACCGCAGATAAATACCAACATCCCTGGGAAAATACCCTGCGCTGATGTCATTAACGGAATCGCGACAATACCCGATGGCCCAAATACCGTATTCAGTCCGACAGGTAAGCCAAGATAAGAGACTAAACCAATAAAGAAACCACCAGCCGCACCGCCAATACATGCCGTGACAAACGGTTTCACTCTGGGTAGGGTGACGCCATAAATCAGCGGCTCACCAATGCCTAAAATACCCGGAATGATCGCACCCTTCACTTGAGTACGCAGCACGGCATCTTTTTGGGCTTTAAAGTACAATGCTAGCGACGCGCCAACTTGGCCGCCTCCAGCCATCGCCAAAATAGGAAACAGCGAGTTAAAACCCTGCACATCCATCAAAGCAAAGTAGACCGGAACAAACCCTTGATGAATGCCAAATACTACCGAAATCAAAAATAAACCGGAGAGCAACGCAGCCCCTAGTGGATTATCATTCAGGTTGAGAAATAACCATGACATGCCTTTAAATAACTCACCACCAATCGGCATTATCACCAAAAAAGTCACCGCCCCCATGATCAATAACGTGACGCAAGAGGTTAAGATCATATCTAAATCATCAGGCATGTATTGGCGAACTTTTCTTTCGACCTGAGCACCCAAAATCGCCGCTAACAGTACGCCGATAATATTGCCTCGAGGGTCAATCGCAAAACCGAAAAATTCACTCATGCCAGAATAAACGCCCGTTGTCGCATCTGGGTTATAACCCAGCACAAACAAGGAAGCTAAAATAGCGCCATTGACCCCAGAACCGCCAAATGCCTGCTGCGCGTTATACCCAATTAAGATGCTCAGAAAGGCGAATAATCCTTTGCCAAACACCTTCATATAGGCGATCAGATCCAGCGTAAATTGACTTGGCGATTGACCAAGGACTAGCATCTGCTCTAATAAAGTGGCAAAACCAAGTAATAAACCAGCGGCAATAAAGCCCGGAATTAATGGCGTAAAAATGGTCGCAAACTTACTGAGGAAACGCTGCACGGCACTGGTTTGTTTACTCTTCATCTGCTGTTTTTGCGCCGCAGCAATTGTCGATAAATCCGGCGTATCTGACGTTGATGTAGCGGTAAGCCCAAGATTGGCGATCATCTCATTCATCATTTCAGCCGCAGTTTGCGCTTTACCAGGACCGAGAATAATCTGCAGTTGTTGATCGCTTTCTACCACCCCCATAACCCCAGCAATGGCTTTAATCCCAGCTTGATCGGCGAGGAGGTTATCATTCAATGTTAAGCGTAAGCGGGTCATACAGTTACCACACTTACTAATGTTATCACTGCCGCCGACCGCGCGAAGCAGTTGAGCTATCATGCTCGATGTTATTTTAGCCATTTACCTTACCTCAACACGATTGGATTATTGATCGTTCAGTGCCGCACGAATAAAGCCATGATGCTTTGCCAACCGCTCCGCGGCTTGCTGTGCATTGAGATCGGCAAGAATCATCAAAATCGCCGTTTTACAATGTCGCTGACAGGCCGCGAGCGCTTGTTCCGCTTGATCTGTACTGCAGCCCGTTGCTTCACGAACAATGTGCGTTTGACGCTGAATAAGCTTGGCATTGGTGGCTTCAACATCGACCATTAAATTGCCAAAGACCTTACCGCTGCGAATCATCGCTCCTGTGGTTAACATATTGAGGATCAGCTTCTGCGCCGTGCCTGCCTTCATTCTTGAAGAGCCAGTGACAATTTCAGGGCCAACCACGGGCGTAATAGCAATATCCGCGGCTTGTTCCATTAAACAATTAGGGTTGCAGGCCAGAGAGATCACCATCGCACCAACGGATTTAGCGTAAGCCATGCCGCCCAGTACATACGGCGTTCGGCCACTAGCGGCGATGCCCACTAAAACATCTTGTTTACCAAAGTGAAAACGCTGCAGATCTTGCTCACCAAGTTCTACATTATCTTCTGCATTTTCCACCGCTTTTAAAATCGCTTGATGACCACCAGCAATCAGGCCAATCACCAAGTCGGGTGAGGTACCATAAGTGGGAGGACATTCGCTAGCATCCAGAATGCCCAATCGACCAGAGGTTCCCGCTCCCATGTAGAACAAACGCCCCCCAGATTGCAGGGCAAAAGTAATCACATCGACCGCTTGCGCCACTTGAGGCAAGGTTTTTTCAACCGCTAAAGCGACTTTCTTATCCTCCTGATTGATGATTTGTAACATCTCAAACGTGGATAAGGTATCAATCGCCGCACTCGCTGGATTACGACTCTCCGTTACCCATTGGGTTAAATCTATTTTCATGCACAAGCCTATATGTCTAATAACAACTGATGGCGATTCTATAGAATAAAAAATTCCAATCGAGTGATAAGGATCACAGCTATGGTTATTCATTGACCAGCTAAAGCATGGAATAATCGCTAAAAATAAGGCCAGACAAACCCAAAGATACGCCAAGCCACTGAATACTATTCATCGTCAAAGCAGATTCAATTCCCAGTAAGGAATAAAAAATTCCAAAAACTGCACCATAAATCGTCTTTTAAATGGCAGATTCGTGGTAAAACCGCTTTTAGCATATGGAGAAATCATCATGTCTATAGTTAATCGAATGATCAGTCGACGTACTCAGCTCTCAGCAAATGAGTTAAAAATTGCCGACTGGATCCTTGCTCATCCTCAGCAAGCGGCCTTAATGACCAGTTTACAATTGGCCGATCAAGTGAGTGCCAGCCAATCCAGTATCATTAAGTTTGCTCAAAAAATGGGCTTTAAAGGTTACAGTGCTTTTAAGCTATTGCTGGTAGAAGAACTCAGCCGCAAACAAGCGCTCGAATCAACGCCTGTACAGCACAATATTTTTATTAATGATCCACTGGCGGTGATTGCACAAAAGTTAGTCCAAGCAAAAACGGATGCCATGTTTCATACCACCAACGCGCTCTGTTTTGAACAATTTCACCATGCGGTGAATTGGATTAATCAAGCGCATCGAGTGCAAATCGTCGGCATTGGCGGGTCGGCACTGACCGGGAAGGATTTAGCTTTCAAGCTATTGAAATTAGGTATTACCGCACTCGCTGAGCAAGACAGTCACGTACAAATTGCTACCGCGCGAACGCTCACGCCTCAAGATGTGCAAATCGCGATTTCTTTTTCTGGAGATAGAAAAGAGGTCTTTATTGCCGCCGAAGCGGCCAAGCAACAAGGGGCCAAAGTTATTGCTCTGACTGCGCCAAAGAAAAGTAAACTGCGTCAGCTGGCGGATATCGTTTTAGATACCATCGCCGATGAAACGCAACATCGCAGCTCGTCTATCGCCTCTCGTACTGCGCAAAATGTCTTAACCGATTTACTGTTTATCAGTTTGGTTCAGCGGCGAGAAGATTCAGCGCGACAATTGATAGAGACCATTTCGTCGGACATTCAGCAAATTTTATAAACCGAAGACTCAATCATCGGCGGATGGGTGACCAGAGAGTAACTGGGCGATAAAGGCCAGCTCTTCTCGACCTTGCTCATCACTCAATGTTTCAAGCCAAATACTGGCGCTGTAATGTTCGGCTTTGAGTAGTAGCTGACAACCTTCAAAATCTATTAGCCAAGTATGCAAATCAGCATCAAGCTGCTTATCGATAAGCGAAGCGGATAACCACTGCAGAAAATGCTCGCCAAGAGCGGGGAAACTATCCATATCCCATTCTGGCGTGCTCAGGATAAGTCGCCCCGGATCGGCGAGATAATCTTGTAAAGCGAACTCAGCCATGACCAGTTAAATGCTCCTGAATGACATCCAAAAATGGATCGGCATATTTCTCTAATTTGCGCTGACCAACACCGTTAACAGCCAACATCTCACCATACGAGGTCGGTAAAATATCCGCCATATCAATTAGAGTCGCATCACTAAAGACCACATACGGTGGTAAGCCTTCTTCATCGGCCAGCGATTTGCGCAGTTTGCGCAATTTCGCAAACAGTTTTTTGTCGTAGTTTTTATTCGACAATTTATCCGATTTCACCGCCCGCGCTGCGGTATCTAAACGTGGTACGGCTAATTCAACCGCTTTGTCGCCACGCAGAATCGGCCGGGCCTCTTCAGTCAACTGCAAGGTGGAATTGCGAGTAATATTTTGCTGTAGCAAGCCCTTATGAATCAACTGACGGAAAATGCTCACCCAGTAATCATGGCTGTGATCGCGCCCTAAACCATAGGTAGAGAGTTTATCGTGGCCATTTTCACGAATCCGGATATTTTGCATCCCACGCAGCACTTCCACCACGTAACCAATCCCAAAACTCTGCTGAACACGATAAACACAAGACAGCGCTTTGCGCACTTGCTCCGTGGCATCGAAATGTTTCGGTGGGTCAAGGCAGACATCACAGTTACCGCAAGGCGTGTCACGGTATTCGCCAAAGTAGTTGAGCAATACTTGTCGGCGGCAGGTTTGCGCCTCAGCAAAATGACTCATCGCCGTCAGTTTATGGCTTTCGACCTGCTTTTGAGGCCCCTCTTCCTTTTCATCTAGCATGCGGCGCAGCCAAACGATATCGGCAGGGTCGTAAAGCATGATCGCTTCAGCAGGCAAACCATCTCGTCCCGCACGTCCGGTTTCTTGATAGTAAGATTCAATATTGCGTGGAATATCAAAATGGACCACAAAACGCACATTGGATTTATTAATCCCCATCCCAAAGGCGACCGTAGCGACAACAATTTGCACGTCATCACGCTGAAACGCTTCTTGGACATAAGCACGCTCATCAACCTCCATCCCAGCATGATAACTGGCCGCCCGAATGCCGTTATTGCACAACTTTTCCGTCAGCATTTCGACTTTTTTACGACTACCACAATAGATGATCCCACATTGGCCGCGTTGCGTTTCTAAATAACGGATCACTTGCGATACGGGTTTGTGCTTTTCGACTAGGGTGTAACGAATATTGGGTCGATCAAAGCTGCCCAAATAAGTGTGCGGGTTAGCCAATTGCAGGCGATGTAAAATATCAATTCGCGTTGCATCATCTGCCGTTGCCGTCAGTGCCATAAAGGGAACGTGAGGGAAAACCTGTTTAAGTTGACCAAGTGAGGCGTACTCTCGGCGAAAATCATGCCCCCACTGAGAAATACAGTGCGCCTCATCCACGGCGATCATCGCTAATGGTAGCTGTTGTAAACGTTCGATAAAATCGGTCATTAACACTCGCTCTGGCGAGACATAGAGCAATTTTATCTGTCCACGATTAATTCGGTTGTAAATCGCAATCAGCGTCTCACGTGAGAGACTAGAGTTGACACACTCCGCGGCAACACCATTAGCTTTGAGCTGATCAACCTGATCTTTCATCAAAGAGATCAGCGGTGAAATCACCACCGTGAGCCCAGGCAAAACTAATGCGGGGATCTGGTAGCAAAGCGATTTACCGCCCCCTGTGGGCATAATCACCAAACTGTCTTGTCCAGCGATCGCCGCCTCTATCACCTCTTGCTGTCCAACCCGAAACGTCTGATAGCCAAACACCTCACGTAACACGTGCTGCGGCGATAAGTTAAGTTCCGGTTGTTCAACGAGTACAGTGGCGGTCATGCAAGCTCTCAATCATGAGTGGGGATGCTGATACTTCAAGCATCAGAACAGTCGGTTATTGTAGTGCCGTTTGCCGGTGAATAAAACCGCAAAGTAGTCGATGAATTCGATTTACAGGTTATACTCTCAGCGGTTAACCTTTAGTTACGTTTTTACGTATTAGTTAACACGCCCTGACCAGCATTTCTCCTCTTTATCCCTTGCGACTGCAGAGAATTCGACATCATGACATTAGAACAACAACAAGAAGCTAAAAAAGGAATTTTTTTAGCGATCAGTGCTTACACCATGTGGGGCGTAGCACCGATTTATTTTAAATTACTGGGCCACGTTTCTCCGCTAGAAATTCTCAGTCATCGGATTATTTGGTCTTTCTTCTTACTAGCAGGCTTACTTCACTTCAGTCACCAGTGGCGTCATGTAGTGGATATTTTCCAATCCAAAATCAAGCTCGGTTATTTATTAATCACCGCCCTCCTGATTGGTGGTAACTGGTTGATTTTTATTTGGGCGATTAATGCTAACCATATGCTCGATGCGAGCCTAGGCTATTATATTAACCCGATCCTGAATGTCTTTCTTGGCATGCTATTTTTAGGTGAGCGACTACGCAAATTACAATGGTTTGCCGTGCTACTGGCGATGATTGGCGTTGCCATTCAGTTGGTGGTATTTGGATCGCTGCCAGTGGTAGCGCTAGTGTTAGCCACTACATTTGGTTTATACGGTTTGCTGCGCAAAAAAGTCGGCGTGGGGGCGCAAAGCGGCCTATTTATCGAAACCTTATTTTTACTGCCTGTCGCCGCGTTATATCTGTTTATGCTGGCCGATACGCCAACCAGCCACCTATCGAACAATGACTGGTCATTGAATCTACTGCTGATCAGCGCAGGTATCATCACCACTTTACCTTTGCTCTGTTTCACTGGTGCGGCAACACGCCTTAAGTTATCGACGCTCGGTTTCTTCCAATATATCGGCCCCAGCTTGATGTTCTTACTCGCCGTTTTGGTATACGGCGAAGCGTTCAGCGCTGATAAAGCGATCACTTTCGTCTTTATTTGGGGCGCATTAATCGCCTTTAGTTATGATGGTTTAACTTATAAACGCCATACCACACGTATTGTTACCGAGTAAGGTGATCATTTTTTACAAGACAAGGCAATGGGTAACGATTAAGCTTAGTGGTATCGATTCTCATACCACTAAGCTCATATGGATACGATTCGATATTATTCAACGCCGCATCAAGCGATTAATCTGATTGAAGCTGACTATAAAAAGTTTGCCTTTCAACGCCACTATCATCTGGATTTTCATATCGGTTTGATCACCAGTGGCCAACAAAAGTTTGTTTATCGTGGCAGCCAACATCAGGTAGGACACGGCCAGATCGTCATTATGCCACCGGATGAACTTCACGATGGTCAATCTTTATTTGATTCAGGCTATCAAGTACGAGTGTTATCAATCACTCCAGAATGGTTTAGTGAACATTTAGCATTAAGCAGCTCTCACGCTATGATCAATTTTAATCGCGTAATTGTTGATGACCAATCGATTTTTCAGCAACTTGCTCAACTCCATCAACGCTTGCTATTGCCAAACCTAAGCCAACTAGAACAAGATTGCCTCCCATACGAAGGACTCGCCAATTTAATTCATCGCTATAGTATAACTAAAGAAAAAGTGGCGATTCCGCTTGGCGTACAAACTATTGCGACGCTGAAAGAATTTCTGATCGCCAATATCGATCAACCTGTACAATTGGCACAACTTGCCCAGCTTTGTCAGCTCAGTCCAACTCAGTTTCAACGTCATTTTAAAGCTCAAATGGGTATGACACCCTACGCTTGGTTTACTCGACTACGTCTAGAGCAGGGCATGAAACTGATAAAAAGTGGTCTAGCAGGAACGGAAGTCGCTCATCGAGTCGGATTTTACGATCAAGCCCATTTTACCAAAGCCTTTAAATGGACTTATGGTGTAACTCCCTCGGCCATCGATTAAACGTCAATAATTTACAATCGCACAGCGGTTTAATCTGGCATTCTTGATTCTCTCCAATTTTTTGAGCCAATAACCATGAATGAAATCAGCTTATTAATCACTTTAGCCAGTGTCCATTTCATTGCTTTGATGAGTCCGGGGCCAGATATGGCGCTGGTGATTCAAAACGCCACTCGCTATGGTCGCCACACTGGGCTTTATATTGCCCTCGGGCTCTCCTGCGGCATCTTGCTTCACTCGTTATTAAGCTTAACGGGAGTCAGCTATCTTGTTCATCAACAGCCCTTGCTGTTTGCACTTGTCCAAGTCGCTGGTGGCAGTTACTTACTCTATTTGGGCAGTAATGCATTACGCCATACCATGCAACACTGGAAAACAGACAGTGGGGTTATCTCCCAGCGCACAGAATTGCTACTGAATAATAAGCGACAAGCATTTTCTCGTGGCTTAATTACCAATCTGTTTAATCCTAAGGCCTTGGTTTTTTTCATCAGTTTGATGTCAACGTTAGTGCCAGCCAGTATGTCACTACAAGGTAAAGGGATGGCGTTACTGATTCTATGGGCTATCTCACTGCTCTGGTTTGCCGCACTAGCGTGGATGCTATCAACCGAGCGCTTGCAGCGTAAATTGCAACGAGCAAGCCGCTATATTGATTTATTATGTGGGATTATTTTCAGCCTAATTGGCTTAATGATTCTCTCTCAAGCGCTGATCGGCTTGTTTTATCAATCCTAATCGATCTTCGAGCTCAGCGAACAAAGAGGAAGATTGGCTTGCCCTTTTGTAAGCGATCTCGCACAAATAAGTAAGCCAACATCGTTTTATCTCTAGAGTAACGCCACTAAAAAAACCATAACTAGCTGAATTTAAAAACTTTAAAACAAAATCTATAGCATGGGATTTATTGTGCATTTATTTTTAGTCTCTTGTTGAAGCCGTTTAAAAGCGTAATATGGGTGGTGTCGGAAGGATGCTGACACGGAACAGAAATTACTACGGACAGTAAACGTCAGGATGACGAGTGATGGTTAAGGATTAATCATCAGCAAGGACTGCACAGGGACATTGAAAGGATGCACTCGTTACTAGGATGGTAACGACAACGGAATGACAATGGACTCCTCTGGATGAGGCAAGGATTGAACATCAGGATGATGTCAAGGACACTGCTCAGGGAACAAGTAAGCGAACTAACAGGATGGTTAGTCGATCAGGATGATAAAGGACACCGCTAGGAAGGCGATGGACGGATTACGCTAAAGGATATGGCATACTATCAAGGAATTGATGCAGGGAGCACCGATTGAGTAGCTGGATTGCTGCAAGTAAGACCCTAACCCCGCAGGCTTTGCCCGCGGGGTTTTCTTTTATCGGTAATCAGCGTTACCCACTTGTTTGGTAACGCTGAAAAACGTTAGGCTTTTTCTAGTCGAGCATAAGCGGTGACCAGCCATTTAATGCCTTCACCATTAAACGCAACTTGCACTCTGCTCTGTGGGCCACTGCCTTCAAAGTTGATGATCGTACCTTCACCGAATTTCGGATGCCGCACTCGCGCCCCTAAACTAAAGCCCGTTTCATTAAAATTCTCTTTCACCGCGCTAGTGCTAAACCGGCCACTGCTAGTGGGTCTGCTGACTTGCGCTTTCATACGCACTTCATCTAAACACTGCTCAGGTAGTTCGCGAATAAAACGTGATGGCTTGTGGTACTTATCTTGGCCATACAAACGGCGAATTTCTGCATGGGTGATGTATAACTTTTGCATCGCTCGCGTCATGCCGACATAACACAGACGGCGCTCTTCTTCTAAACGCCCCGCTTCTTCAGCGGACATTTGGCTCGGGAACATACCTTCTTCGACGCCAACCATAAACACCAAAGGAAATTCGAGTCCTTTCGCGCTGTGTAATGTCATCAATTGCACCGCATCATCAAACTCATCCGCTTGCCCTTCTCCAGCTTCCAGTGCCGCATGGGTTAAAAATGCGGTTAGCATGCTCATCTCATCGGCTTCTTCCGGTTTTTCAAACTGACGTGTGGCGGTGACCAATTCCTCCAAGTTTTCGATTCGCGCCTTAGATTTTTCGCCTTTCTCTTGTTCATACATGGCGTATAAACCTGACGTTTTGATCACGTGGTCCGTTTGTACGTAAAGAGGCATCTCAGCGCTATCATCTTCCAAGGCATTAATCAGCTCAACAAAGCGGCTCAAAGCTCCCGCAGCGCGCCCGGTTAGCACTTGCTCATTCAATAACGCGATACTGGCATCCCACAAAGTACAGCCGCGATCACGGGCGGCAAAACGAATGGTTTCCAGCGTTTTATCACCCAGACCTCGCACCGGAGTATTGATCACTCGTTCAAAAGCCGAATCATCATGACGATTCGCGATTAAACGTAAATAGCTCAGCGAATCTTTGATCTCTTGGCGTTCAAAAAAGCGCATCCCGCCATAGATACGATAAGGTAGACCAGCTTGAATTAACGCTTCTTCCAATACCCGTGACTGAGCGTTATTGCGATAAAGCATCGCACAATCATTGAGTAAGCCGCCGTTATCTCGCCACTCTTTAATTTTGGTCACCGTAAAGCGGGCTTCATCCAAATCGTTATAAGCAGAATACACCGATATCCGTTCACCTTCATTACCATCGGTCCATAGCTCTTTCCCCATCCGCTCGGTGTTATTGGCAATTAAGGCATTCGAGGCTTGTAAAATGGTTTTGGTTGAACGGTAGTTTTGCTCAAGACGAATGGTGTTAACACTCGGAAATTCCAAGGTGAATTTTTCAATATTGGCGATATTCGCTCCGCGCCAGCCATAAATCGATTGATCGTCATCACCCACAATCATCACATGGCATTCAGGCCCAGCTAACATGCGTAGCCAAGCGTACTGAATATTATTGGTATCTTGAAATTCGTCGACCAGAATATGTTTGAAACGCGCTTGATAGTGTTCGCGAATGTGCTGTTTATCACGCAAAAGCTCGTGAGTACGCAATAAAATTTCGGCAAAATCGACCAACCCCGCTCGGTCGCACGCTTCTTGATAAGCGCCGTACAACTGCAGATAGGTTTGCGTCACCGGATCGCGATAGACATCAATGTGTCGCGGACGTAAGCCTTCGTCTTTTTTTCCATTGATCCACCAACAAACCTGTTTAGCGGGCCACTGTTTCTCATCGAGATTTTGCGCTTTGATTAAACGGCGTAATAAACGCAGTTGATCTTCAGAATCTAAGATTTGAAAATCTTCCGGCAAATTGGCGTCTAAATAGTGAGCACGTAAAATACGATGACAAATGCCATGGAAAGTACCATTCCACATACCCGATGCGCTGCCTTGCATTAACTCTTCAATTCGTCCACGCATTTCTGCAGCGGCTTTATTGGTAAACGTCACCGACATGACCGAAAATGGCGACGCTTGTTCAACCGAGATTAGCCAAGCAATACGATGTACTAGTACCCGTGTTTTGCCACTGCCCGCTCCTGCCAACACTAATAGATTTTCTAAAGGGGCGGCAACGGCTTCGCGCTGTTTATCGTTGAGACCATCGAGCAAAAGAGAGGGATCCATCATGGCTAATCTACTGTTTATTTATACATAATTTGTACGATTATACTCTTAAACGATGGGATAACCAAATGACGTCATAAGTCTCCGTTTCATCGTGATCGTCGAGTGATGGAATAGAAAAGGGCTGCATGTGCAGCCCCTCTAAGTGATGTTCGCTTGACGTGTATTTAAGCGGGGATCCCAGCATGACGCAGCATGGCGTCAATTTGTGGTTCACGACCACGAAAACGCTTGAATAGCTCCATAGGCTCTTCACTGCCGCCCATTTCAAGAATGTTTTCTAGGAAGCTTTGTCCGGTTTGAGTATTAAAAATACCCTCTTCTTCAAAGCGTGAGAACGCATCGGCAGACAACACCTCTGCCCATAAATAGCTGTAGTAACCGGCGCTATAACCACCAGCAAAAATATGGCTAAAGCTGTGAGAGAAACGGTTCCACTCTAAGCTTGGTAATACTGAGATCTTTTTCTTCACCTCAGCTAAGGTTTCTAGCACTTTTGGCCCTACTTCTGGGTCGTAGGTGGTATGAAGCGTAAAGTCGAACAGACCGAATTCCAATTGACGCAGAATAAACATCGCCGATTGGAAGTTCTTCGCAGCGAGCATTTTATCCAGCATGGCTTTTGGCAGCGGTTCACCGGTTTGGTAATGACCTGAAATAAAGGTCAATGCCTCTTCTTCCCAGCACCAGTTTTCTAAAAATTGACTCGGTAACTCAACCGCATCCCAAGGCACACCATTGATGCCAGACACTGAACCCACTTCAACTTGAGTCAGCATATGATGAATACCGTGACCAAATTCGTGGAATAAAGTCACCACTTCGTCATGAGTAAATAAGGCTGGTTTATCGCCGACTGGACGGTTGAAATTACAGGTTAAATAAGCCACTGGCGTTTGCAATTCACCATTTTGCGTCACACGACGGCCACGGCAATCGTCCATCCAAGCGCCGCCCCGTTTATGCTCACGAGCGTACAGATCAAGATAGAAGCTACCACGCAGGGTATGGTTGGAATCAAAAATATCAAAGAAACGTACCGAAGGATGCCAAGTATCCACCCCTGCACGCTCTTTAACCGACATACCGAACACACGGTGAAGCACTTCAAATAAGCCTTTGACTACCGTTGTTTCAGGGAAATAAGGACGCAATTCTTCATCGGAAATGTTAAATAAGTGCTGTTTTTGCTTCTCACTGTAGTATGCCACATCCCATAATTGCAGCTCAGACACGCCATATTCTTGCTCAGCAAATTGGCGTAAGGCTTCTACTTCACGCTCGCCTTGAGGCTTGGCTTTAGCCGCCAAATCATTCAGGAAGCCCAACACTTGATCTGGGGTTTCCGCCATTTTGGTCGCTAATGATTTTTCACTGTAAGAGTTAAACCCTAACATCCGAGCAATTTCATGGCGTAGCTTGAGTTTCTCAGCGATGATTTCGCTGTTGTCCCATTGACCAGCGTTAGGGCCGCGATCCGATGCTCGCGTCACGTACGCTTCGTACAACTCTTGACGCAGAGCTTGGTTATCACAATAGGTCATCACGGGTAGATAAGAAGGCATCTCTAGAGTCAATAAATACCCTTCTAACCCTTTCGCTTCTGCGGCCGCTTTCGCTGCAGCAAGGGCCGATTCTGGCATACCTGCTAACTGCTCAACATCGGAGATCTGTTTACTCCAGCCCATGGTGGCATCAAGGACATTATTAGAAAACTTTGAACCTAACTCGGACATGCGCTTGCTGATCTCACCATAGCGTTTCTGCTCCGCGGCAGGTAAGCCAATCCCTGAAAGCTCAAAATCACGCAGGCCATCGTCGATGGTTTTTTGCTGAGCTCGAGTTAAGGTTGCAAACTCTGGACTGGCTTTAATGGCTTTATAGGCGTCAAACAGCCCTTTGTGTTGTCCAACCCAAGTGCTGTACTCAGACAGCAGAGGCAGACAGCTTTCATAAGCGTCACGTAGATCATCACTATTAACAACGGAATTCATGTGACTAACAGGCGACCATACTCGGCTTAAGCGATCATCAACTTCTTCAATCGGCGCAATCACACTCGCCCATGAAGGTTGAGTGTTACCCTCAAGAACTTGGTTAATTTTAGTGCGGCAAGCTTCAATCACCTGTTCAACCGCAGGTTTTACATGCTCAGGTTTAATGGCAGAAAACGGCGGTAAGTCCGTGAACGTGAGAAGAGGGTTTGACATATAACATTCCTTTTGAGTTAAGACGTGTCGCTCTCCTTCCTATTTGGATTAGCAAAGTAAGAAGGTTCTTGTTATGAGAAAGTAAATAGGGGTGGTGAAGCGAAATTTCAATAGCGACTTAAGTATTATGACTTAAAATCACCACAAGATTGACGATGTTAAGCTAACTTTCACCCCACTGTCCCAAACGACTTGGAGTTACAAGTAAGCGGCAAGTGAATCAATCCCCATGAACATAGACAAACGATATGACTGAGGTGAATGAACGTCGCCAACACCGCAGCAGCTTTAAGTACGAAGGAGATATCATCAACTCACCTCGCTCAGACTGACGTATCACCAATCTGCACCTGAAACGCTTTTGAGTATATAATCAGGCGATATTATTTGATTCACTAGCCACACTCGCTCAGGGTGTTTTGAGAGCTCATTTTGCTAAGTTATCGTCACAGTTTTCATGCTGGCAACCACGCTGATGTATTAAAGCATATCGTACAAAGTCTTATTCTCAATGCGTTACAGCAAAAAGAGACACCATTTGTTTATCACGATACTCATTCTGGCGTTGGGCGCTACGATTTAACCCACGAGTGGTCAGAAAAAACCGGAGAATACAAACAAGGGATTGGCCGATTATGGCAGCAGGCAGACACGCCCGCTGAAATAGACAGTTATCTGGAGGCGGTTAAAGCACTCAACCAAGGCGAGGAGCTACGCTATTACCCAGGTTCACCACGCATCGCTCGTGCTCATCTTCGTGCCCAAGACCGCATGGTACTCAGCGAGCTGCATCCCAGTGATTACCCATTACTGGAGCAAGAATTTGCTCGTGATCGCCAAGTGGCGATTTACAAACAAGACGGCTTTGCACGCTTAAAAGCCAGCTTACCGCCAAAAGAACGCCGCGGTTTGGTGCTGATTGATCCGCCTTATGAGCTGGCCAAAGAGTATCGCGATGTGGTGCAAGCCATCGCGCAAAGCCATAAACGTTGGTCAACGGGCATTTATGCGATTTGGTATCCCGTGGTTAACCGCTGCGATATTGAGGATATGTTAGATGGGCTAGCTAACCTTGGCATTCGTAAAATATTACAAATTGAGCTTGGCGTAGCACCCGATACCAACCAACGCGGTATGACCGCGTCAGGGATGATTGTAATTAACCCGCCGTGGAAACTGGAGAGTGAGATGCAAACCATTCTGCCGTTTCTCAAGCAAGCCATCGCTCCCGCAACGGGTCATTTTAAAGTCGAATGGGTTGTTCCAGAATAAACTGACCCAATCTACTTAATAAAGCACTGAAAAGAATAACGGAGAAAGGAATGACAACACATTTTGATTATATCTGTATTGGCGGCGGCAGCGGTGGCATCGCCTCGGCGAACCGTGCGGCAATGTATGGCGCAAAAGTCGCTTTGATTGAAGCGAAAGATCTCGGTGGCACTTGTGTGAATGTCGGCTGTGTGCCGAAAAAAGTCATGTGGCATGGCGCTCAAATTGCCGAAGCAATGCAGCTTTACGCGAAAGACTACGGCTTTGATGTCAAGGTTAATGGTCTAGATTGGTCAAAACTGATTGAAAGCCGCCAAGCCTATATTGGTCGCATTCATCAATCTTACGATCGCGTGCTCGGTAATAACAAAGTGCATGTTATTCGTGGTTTTGCCCGTTTTATTGATGCCAAAACCATCGAAGTCGAAGGTCAGCAATATACTACCGATCATATTTTGATTGCCGTTGGTGGCCGACCAACCATTCCAAACATTCCTGGCGCAGAATACGGTATTGATTCCAACGGTTTCTTTGAGTTAACCGAGCAACCGAAACGCGTAGCCGTGGTCGGCGCTGGTTATATTGCGGTTGAGATAGCTGGGGTACTGCATGCCCTTGGCACAGAGACCCACTTGTTTGTACGTAAAGAATCGCCACTGCGCAGCTTTGATCCGATGATCATTGATACTTTAACCGAAGTAATGAAAACGGAAGGGCCAACGCTGCACACCCATAGTGTGCCAAAACAAGTCGTTAAAGAGGCCGATGGCAGCCTGACACTGCATCTTGAAAATGGCCAAAGCTGCAATGTTGATACCCTGATCTGGGCGATTGGCCGCCATCCCGCGACTGATGCGATTAATCTTGCTGCCACTGGCGTAGCGACTAATGAGCAAGGCTACATTAAAGTCGATCAATACCAAAATACCAATGTTGAAGGCATTTACTGTGTCGGCGATATTATGGAAGGCGGTATTGAGTTAACCCCCGTGGCCGTCAAAGCGGGTCGTCAGTTGTCTGAGCGTTTGTTCAACAACAAACCTGAAGCGAAAATGGATTATGACTTAGTGGCTACCGTGGTCTTTAGTCACCCACCGATTGGCACCATTGGCTTAACCGAACCTGATGCGATCGCTAAGTATGGCGCCGATCAGGTCAAAGTCTATACATCGAGCTTTACTGCTATGTATACCGCAGTCACCTCTCATCGCCAGCCATGCAAAATGAAATTAGTCTGCGCGGGCCCAGAAGAAACCGTGGTCGGTTTACATGGTATTGGCTTTACGGTGGATGAAATGATTCAAGGTTTTGCGGTTGCAATGAAGATGGGCGCGACCAAAGCTGACTTTGATTCGGTAGTGGCTATTCACCCAACGGGCAGTGAAGAATTTGTTACTATGCGGTAACGTCTCCTCTTAATAAAACTGCGAGCTGACATTTTGGCTCGCAGTTTTTGTTTATACATTGGTCTTAACGTAATCACTCTTGTTGAATCGGCGCCTCTAAACCGTAAGACTCAAATATCCGCGTAATTTCCCCAGAACGGCGCATTTCAGTCAATGCCGCCTCTAATTGATTAATGTATTGATAGTTTGCTGAGCGTTTAGGCACACTGAAAAAGCGTCCATTGAGCGAAACATCCGTATAACTGATTTTTCTTAGTTCGGGATCACTTTCAAATACGTCAAGTCCATGCTGCTCCGAAGTGATAGCCAAATCAAATCGTCCCGCCTTGAGCATATTAATAATTTGATCGCCACTAGTGACAAAAATAGTCCGTAGCCGATCGGTATTTTGATTAAATTGCGAACTATAAAAACTGCCATTTAATGCACCAACTACATACCCTTTACTGACGATTTCATCAAAATCTTTAGCATCGATATCAGAGTTTTTACGGGTAAAGTAAAAGACCTCTCTTTGACCATAACCCATGAGTAGTGGATGTAAATAGACCTCACGCTCCTCATCCATGGAGTGTAAGGGGATTAAGTCAACACCGCCTTGTGGTGCAACACCAATCGTTCTCGCCCAAGGCACTTGCGTCCACTGAACTTGATGGCCTAATTTACCAATGACTTGAGTAATCACATCCCCACCCGGCCCTTTACACTGACCATTTTCAAAATAAAGATAGGGGATTCGGTCTCGACAATGGCCTTGCCACGTCACATTAGCCCACAGTGGTGCAGAAAAAAACAAACTTAACCAGCTGATAATTAATAATTTAATACCTTTACTCATGCTAACGCCTCCAGTTAGTAATAGCATATACCCCATAACAGAGCGGCTACCAATGAGCAAAGTATAGACAGTGATTACGGCTATTGCTGAATGGATGGTATTAATGCAACATCGATGAATTCTTCAATAATCATCTTAAATCACTCTCCACGGCTTTATTGTGCAGACTTCACACACAATACATTCAGCTTCGAATTACCTTGTAGTTGAGTCACTTTACCGCTGGCAAATAACCCTTTACGACCTTCTCCCCAATAGGGAATGTATAATGGCCACTGATCTCGCTCGGCAATTTGACTGGTTAATAGCTGCTGCCACTCTTGCTGATTCACCAAACGCATCGTTTGTTGCTGACAGAGCGTTCTTGCTTCGTCATAACTGAGTCGATTCCATGGCTGGTTGTGCTCCATATAAAACGACTTATTTTTCGCAAAGCTATAAGGAACGACATAAGTCGTGCCATTAATCGTCGCTTGATGACGGATCTCAACATCTTCAGAAACACTTACAGGCCGAGCAGAGCGTAGCGGTTGAATTGCCGCTACACCACTTTCTGCCACTTTTCGTTCCGCCTGTTTTGCCGAACTGTCCGTGGTTGGAGTAGTTACCGTTGAGGAAGGCGGTGCTGATGGGCGAATTTCTCGAATAAACGCATCACGATAAGCGGCAAGGTTATTAACCAGCATCAACTCACTGCGTGCTTGGGTAAAACTATCGTAGGGGCCGATCAAACAGCGTGTGGCTCGCCCTTCTGGCTTCATCCATACATGGGTTGAAATCTGTTGATAGATAAGCTTCGCTTGTTCAAGCGATAAGGGTTTATCAAGTAGACCACATTGAATCCAGAACTGAGATTGACTTGAACGTGGCTGACTATTGCCCCATAACCCATCACCGATCGGGCAATGACTGGCCAGAACCGGTAACTGTTCGCTAGAGGCTTGCGTCGCTTCGCAAAGTACCTCTTGCGCAAATAATGGGCCGTTGAAGAATAAAGCTCCGCCCAATAGTAGGTAAACGAGCCCTCGTGGTGCAGTGTTGATTGTGCTGATTCTCATATCTATCGTTATCCCAACTTTAGTGACAACCGTGATTTGATTCGCTACTAACTCAATGACCTAAAAACCACTGCGAAAATCACGCCAACCTCTATGTCTAGAAAAAGAGAGTCGTCTTCAATGACGACTCTCAGTGTAAGTGGCATATCGATATAAAATCAATCAGCTAGACCTTAACCTTTATAAATTTTAGGATTAAAGACATCACGCAGCCAATCTCCTAGTAAGTTAATCACCAAAACTAAGCTGATCAAGATGATGCCGGGGAATACGGTTATCCACCATGCTCCAGAGAAAATATACTTAAATCCGGTGCTGATTAATGCTCCTAAAGAAGGTTGATCGACAGGCAGTCCTAAACCAAGAAACGACAACGCCGCTTCAGACATGATCGCATTGGCGATTTGTACTGTCGAAATGACTAAGATTGGTGATAAACAGTTGGGCAAAATATGGCGAAACATAATCCGTAACGACTTAAAACCCATCACACGCGCCGCTTCAACGTACTCTTTTTGCTTTTCAGCTAACACGGATGCGCGAATGGTTCGAGCATACTGAGGCCATTCCGCAATACCGATGATCACCACCAGCATGATCACCGCATATTGGCTATAAAACTCGCCGCCAAAACTGGCTTTAAAAATCGCCGAAACAATGATGGCTACCATCATGGTCGAAAAAGAGAGTTGAATGTCGGCAAAACGCATTAAAAAACTGTCGATACGCCCACCAAAATAGCCCGCAGAAAGACCAATAATGATCCCTAAGATAAGCTGCAACCCAACGGCGAGAAAGCCTATCGTCAGTGATAAGCGCGAGCCATACAAAATGGTTGAGAGAATATCTCGGCCTTGCCCATCAGTACCCAATACAAATTGCCCATCACCGCCGTCTATCCACATAGGAGGCAGCTCAGAATCCATGATGTCGATACTGGCGAGATCGTAAGGATTACTCGGCGCAATCACAGGCGCTAACAAGGCTAACAGTAAAAAAACACTAAATAGAGCAAAGCTGACCATCGCCACTTTATCGCGTAAAAAATAATACAAAAAATCCGACTGTTTAAAACGCTGCCAAGCGGAGGGCATGGTTGTTATTGCCGTCATGATTAGGCTCCTTTTCCGGTGAGATTCACCGTCGGATTAATTAATCCATACAGTAAGTCAACGATCGTATTGGTGACGACAAAAATTAACCCAACAAAAATTACGTAAGCCGTGATCAGCGGTGTATCGACACGATTAATCGCTTCCAAAAAGAGTAATCCAGTCCCCGGCCACTGAAAGACCGTTTCGGTCAAAATGGTATAAGCCACCATAGTACCAATTTGCACGCCGCCTACCGTCAACACCGGTAATAGGGTGTTTTTTAAAGCATGTTGAAAATAGATTTTATTCATCGCTAAGCCTTTGGCTTTAGCGAACTTAATGTATTCAGAGTTTAAAACTTCTAACATCTCTGCTCGGACTAAACGAATGAAGAGAGGTAGCATAATCGAAGACAAAGCGACACTTGGTAACACTAAATGACTTAACCCATTGAGGTTAAATAATCCCGACTGCCAGCCGAAAACGTTGGTGGTTTGACCGCGGCCATAAGAAGGCAGCCAACCCAGTTCAATCGAAAACACATACATCAACATAATGGCGGTCAAAAAGACTGGGATCGAAATACCAATGCTGCTGCCTGCCATAATAAGTTTCGAAAACAGCCGTTTAGGGTGGATAGCCGAATAGACGCCTAATGGAATCGATAAGGTAATGATGATCACGGTCGCGGCAAAAACTAGCTCAAGAGTCGCAACCAGTTTATCTAAAATCACCTCAGCCGCTGGACGTTTAAAAAAGTAGGAAGTCCCTAAATCACCTTTGATCGCCGCGCCCAAGAAACGACTATATTTGACTAAAAATGGGTCATTAAGCCCCAACTCATCACGCATCGCTTGACGCTGTGCTTCTGACACCGATTGCCCAACCAGTTCACGCAACGGATCGCCTAAATTATCTTGAATGGCAAACGCCACCAAGCTAATCACAAACATGACGATCAGTGCCTGATATAGACGTTTGATCAAAAAAGAAAACATTCCCTGCCCCTTACACTATCCATAACTCTTGTCGGGTTGATGACCACATCAACCACAATAAAACGACCGCTTTAAAGAAGAAAAAAGGTTGCCGTCTGAGAGGGCAACCTTTCCTCAACTTCAAACATTTCAGAAAGGTTATCTAAACGCTACTTGTTAACCACCAAATCGCCAAAGTAAGGGAAGTCCATACCATTGATGATCGGCGCTAACTCTAGGTTTTTCTTCGCCGCCCAAGAAGGATCTTGCCAATGCAATGGTACGAATGCCGCTTCGTTGTATAAGATCTCTTCTACCTTTTTCAACATCTCACTGCGTTTGGCTAAATCAGTCTCAACGTTAGACGCATTGACCAAAGCATCCACTTCTGGATTAGAGTAGTGACCACAGTTGTATTGCCCTTTACCCGTTTGCTCATTACGCGTCATGGTCAAAAACTCGGTAAAGTTAGCTGAATCTTCTGTATCTGGGTGCCAACCAATCAGCAACATATCCGCCGCACATTTATCAAATTCTGGCCAATATTGCGCTTTAGGCATGGTTTTCAAATCAACTTTAATATTGATACGAGCAAGCATTGCAGAAGCGGCTTGAGCAATTTTATCGTCATTAACATAGCGGTTATTCGGCGAAATCATCGACAAATTAAAGCCTTGTTCATAACCAGCGTCTTTCATCAATTGTCTGGCTTTTTCAAGATCAAAACGCGGTTTGAGATTCTCGTTATAACCGGCATAACCGACTGGGCTTTGCTGACCTGCAGCTGTCGCGGCACCACGCATAACACGATCGACAATCCCTTGATTATTAATCGCATAGACAATCGCTTGACGAACACGTACATCACGTAGGGCTTCATGACTATTTTGGTTTAATTGAAAGGTGATCACGCGTGTACCCGGCATGGTGTACAGCTCAACATCACGCGCATTACGAATGCGCTGGTAATCATTAGGCGAGACAGGTGCAATCATATCAACACCACCGGATAATAATGCCGCCACACGGGTTGCATCTTCTTTGATTGGCACGAGAGTCAGTTTCTCAACGTTACCTTTGCTGGCTGTATCCCAGTAATCCGTAAAGCGAGCAAACTCCATACGAATACCCTGCTCACGGTGAGTAATAATGAAAGGGCCGGTGCCCGAAGCATTTAAAGAAGCAAAGGAAGATCCGTGTTTGACAATTTCCGCTTTATCTTTGCCATCAGCGGTCTTACCAGAGTAGAACTGGCTGTCCATCGGGAAAATATAGGTCGCAACGTTTTCGATCAGGGGATAAACACCATGGGTTTTAATATCCACCGTGTAATCATCCACTTTACTGATCGAAGCTAGCGGCTCAAAAATACCTTTAAAATCGGCGGACTCTTTCAAGCGATTGAACGTCCATATCACATCATCGGCGGTGAAAGGATTACCAGAGTGAAACTTGACGCCTTCGCGCAAATGAAAGCGCATGGTTTCATCATCCAAACGCTGCCAAGATTTCGCTAAACGGGCTTCAAATTGCATGTCTTGAGTAAAACGAATCAGCGGATCAAACACCATGTGCGATAACTGAAGTGTACCGCCAGAGAGCTGCTCATGAGGATCCATCGACACGGGGTCTGAATCGTAAGCGATTTTGATTTGTGCAGCGTTGAGCGAAAAACTCAGTCCAGCAGCAATTAAGGCTAGGGCTAGCTTGCTTTTAATGATTTTCATTGCATAACTCCTTATGCGGGAATCGATATCCCTATGGGTTGTTTTGGTTATTGGGTACAACGTCGATGACCTATCGTCAACCTTTAACGCTCATCGCGCATTAAGCCGAGACTCGTTGTTCTCTTAAGCCTGTGAATTCCGGCATTAACGAGATCAATTGTTGACTGTATTCATGTTGTGGATGGGTAAACAATTGCTCTGTTGGGGCAACTTCCAATAAGGTCCCCATCTTCATCACCCCGACTCGGTCACACATCTGGCGAATAACCGGCAAATCATGACTGATGAATAACATGGTTAAATTGAGCTCTTGCTGTAAGTCTTTTAATAAATTCAAGATTTGTGCTTGCACAGAAACATCCAAGGCAGAAGTCGGTTCATCACAAATCAATAGACGAGGACGAGTCGCGAGAGCTCGAGCAATCGAAATACGTTGACGCTGACCACCAGAAAACTCATGAGGATACTTAACGCCAGCCATTCGGCCCAAGCCAACATACTCTAAAAGATCGTGCACGATTTGCCGGGTTTGCGATTCATTGTCGGTCAAATGGTGGAAGCGAATTGGTTCAGCAATAATGTCCATCACCTTCATGCGAGGATTCATTGACGTATACGGATTTTGAAACACCATTTGCATTTGACGGCGGATAGGACGACGCTGTTTTTCCGATTTGAGAGCGGTAAGATCGATTCCCTCAAACGTCACTCGACCTTCATTAGGTTGATATAAGCCCGCGATCACTCGCGCGATGGTTGATTTACCCGATCCCGACTCACCGACCAGTCCAAACGTTTCCCCTTCATGGACTTGGAAACTGACATTGTTCGATGCTTGAACATATTCACGACGACTGGCAAACAATGAGTCTTTGGTTACAAAGCGCAAGTTAACCTGCTCAACATTCAATAGTGGACCAGTATAGGCACGCTGATCTTGGCTTTGCCCTAACCAATGAGTTTTGATATCCAGTGGCGCCAGCTCACTGGCTTGTTCGATGTAGCTGACCAGTGGAAATCGGTCTAATTTCATGTCCGAACGCGGGACGGCAGAGATCAAACTACGTGTGTAAGGATGATCAGGGTCGCCAAGCACTTTCGCCGTCGGTCCAAATTCGACGAGATCACCGCGATACATAACTGCAACACGGTCGGTAACATTAGAAACAACGCCCATATCGTGGGTCACCAGCATACAGCCAACATTATTTTTCTTACACAAATCACGAATCAAACTCAAGATCTGATCTTGAATAGACACGTCTAGCGCAGTGGTTGGCTCATCGGCAATGATCAGGTCCGGCTCTCCGGCCAAGGCGATAGCGATAACCACTCTTTGACGCATACCACCTGAAAATTGATGAGGATACTGCTTAAGACGATTTTCAGGCTGCGGAATACCTACTTGATTCATCAACGCTAATGCGCGTTGGTAAGCCTGTTCATTACTCACCTTCATATTGGCATGAATGGTTTCCGTTAACTGCTGTTCAACGGTGAATAATGGATTTAAAGACGTCATCGGATCTTGAAAAATAAAGCCGATTTTTGAACCACGCACTTGGCGCATTTTTTCTATTGATAGGCCAGAAATTTTCTCACCATTTAAAAACACCTCACCACCAGCAACGGTGCCAGGAGGACTCAATAGATCAATAATTGCATTACCGACGGTCGATTTGCCAGCCCCCGATTCACCGACGACACCGACAATTTCACCGCGCTGAATATCCAGTGTGAGTGATTTTACCGCAACATGAACCCCATGACGTGAGGGATATTCTATGCGTAAGTTATTAACTTCTAAAAGTGACATGCAAACCAGACCTCAACCGCTATGGCGTAATTATCCGTGTCTGAGACTGACTGATTCAGACCATAAAATGGCTGATTATTCAGTCAGTACCAATCAATCCTTTTGACCAGTCCATTGTTCTGGTTATTTACAAGTTGAACAATTTGGCAAAATTTTCACATAAAAGCAACAAGCAAACTCGAAAAGATAAATTTATCGCTGAGTTATCGAAAAGCTCAACTCAGCGCTGACTCACCACTTATCTCTACCATAATCACAAAAAGCCCCAGTCTTTCGACTAGGGCTTCTTGCAGTAGTCGGTGAAGAGCTGGGCTTAAATATCAGGCGAACCCCAGACCCTAGCAAGAGCGCTATGTCGTTTTAAATTTAGCGCATGAAAAAAGCCCCAGTCTTTCGACTAGGGCTTCTTTATAGTGGTCGGTGAAGAGCTAGGCTTGAATATCAGGCGAACCCCCGACCCTAGCAAGAGCGCTATGTCGTTTTAAATTTAGCGCATGAAAAAAAGCCCCAGTCTTTCGACTAGGGCTTCTTGCAGTGGTCGGTGAAGAGCTGGGCTTGAATATCAGGCGAACCCCCGACCCTAGCAAGAGCGCTATATCATTTTAAATTTAGCGCATGAAAAAAGCCCCAGTCTTTCGACTAGGGCTTCTTATAGTGGTCGGTGAAGAGGGATTCGAACCCCCGACCCTCTGGTCCCAAACCAGATGCGCTACCAAGCTGCGCTATTCACCGAAACAATTTTTTGCTTTAAGAACAACTAACGAGGGTCGCCCTCTGGTCCGCTGCTCCTAAAATCGGGATGCGCTACCAAGTTACGCCGTTCACCGATATCTTTTTATACTGCTTAATAATGGGGTGACTAACGAGGCTCGAACTCGCGACAACCGGAATCACAATCCGGGGCTCTACCAACTGAGCTATAGCCACCATCAATCTTTGTAATAGCTAACTAATTATAGCTATTTGTCAGTTAAGCTAATTGCTTAACTTATTGAAAATGGTCGGTGAAGAGGGATTCGAACCCCCGACCCTCTGGTCCCAAACCAGATGCGCTACCAAGCTGCGCTATTCACCGAAACAATTTTTACTTTAAGAATAACTACCGAGGGTCGCCCTCTGGTCCGCTATTCCCAAACTCGGGATGCGCTACTAAACTGCGCTGCTCACCGATATAATTTTTTATCTCGAAAAATCAAGAATGGAAGCTATTGCTACCAAAATAATGGGGTGACTAACGAGGCTCGAACTCGCGACAACCGGAATCACAATCCGGGGCTCTACCAACTGAGCTATAGCCACCACTGATGTTGCCAATACACACCCTAATCAACCAACCGGATGGCGCGCCCGAAAGGATTCGAACCTTCGACCTTTGGCTCCGGAGGCCAACGCTCTATCCAGCTGAGCTACGGGCGCATGCCCTATCGGCGGAGTGGAATAATACGGATATCCCCTGAGGGCGTCTAGTACTTTTTCAACTTTTTTTCTTGTTTGGCGTCTTTTTCAACAAACCTTGCCGATAAAAGCCAATTTTACCGCTAACTCTTGCCTCTAAAGCGCGTTATCAGTCATAGACAATACGCCATCACCCAAAATAATCCGTTAATGGCTAAAGTCGATATTGGCTATTTTTTAGTAAACATGGCTTTTAAATTAGCGATATGTGCTTGGCCTTTATTCATTCGCTCTTCTTGAGAAAGCACTTTTTTCTTCGTTTCCCATTCAACATCGTCGTAAGGTAATTCATCCAAAAAGCGACTTTGGGTCGGTTTAATCAGTTCACCAAACTGACGGCGTTCTTTACAAACGGTAAACGTTAATTCTCGCTGCGCTCGTGTAATGCCAACGTACATCAAACGACGCTCCTCTTCGACATTCTCTTCATCAATACTGGTTTGATGAGGCAAAATGCCTTCTTCAGCGCCTATTAGATAAACGTAAGGAAACTCCAATCCTTTCGAGGCATGCAACGTCATTAGCTGAACAGCATCACTATCATCATCTTGCTCGCCACGCTCCATCATGTCACGTAGGGTCAAGCGTTGAACCACTTCTTTAAGCGTTTTCTCTTCTTGATCATAATTGTCACCTTCTAAATCGGCGACAATCCACGAATAAAGCTCGGAAACATTTTTCATACGCATTTCCGCCGCTTTCGCGCTTGAAGATGTCTCATACAACCAATCTTCGTAGTGAATATCACGCACCAGCGAGCGTAAGGCTTCGACAGTATTGCCACGTTCCGCATTATCGGTGATTTCAACTAACCACTGCGTAAAACGTCGTACATTATCTAGGCCTCGCCCCGCTAAATGTTGTTCCAATCCCAGTTCAAAACTCGCCGCAAACAGACTTTTACCTCGCATGTTGGCGTAACTACCTAGTTTTTCTAAGGTCGCAGGCCCTATTTCTCGCTTAGGAGTATTCACGATCCGTAAAAAGGCATTATCGTCATCCGGATTCACCAAAACTCGCAAATAAGCCATGATGTCTTTAATTTCTGCCCGAGAAAAAAATGACGTTCCCCCAGATAACTTATAAGGCACTCGGTTCTGCATCAGTGACTTTTCAATCAGACGCGACTGATGATTACTCCGATATAAAATCGCGTAATCACGGTATTCGGTACGATTAAGAAATTTATGGGCGATCAGCTCTGCAGTGACTCGCTCAGCTTCATGATCTTCATTATTAGCAATAATGACTTTGAGTTTTTCCCCATCAGGAATATCGGAAAACAGTACTTTTTCATACACATGAGGATTGTTAGCTATCAAAATGTTCGCGGCACGTAAAATTCGACTGGTTGAACGATAATTCTGCTCTAATTTAATCAATTTTAAATGGCTAAAATCTTGACCTAGCTGGACCAAATTTTGTGGTCGAGCGCCTCGCCAAGAGTAGATCGATTGATCATCATCACCCACGACAGTTAAGCGCCCACGCTCACCGACCAATAGTTTAACTAATTCATACTGACTGGTGTTGGTGTCTTGATATTCATCAACGAGTAAATAGCGGATACGACTTTGCCAACGCGTTCTCACCTCTTGATGATCACGCAAGAGCCGAACGGGTAGTGAGATCAAATCGTCGAAGTCTAAGGCGTTATACGCTTGCATCTGCTTCTGATAACACTCATAACAAAAAGCAAAAAGTTGTTGCTGCTCACCCTTTGCGATGGCTTTGGCTTGTTGCGGCGATACCATGTCATTCTTCCAATTAGAAATGGTACTTAATAGCTGACGCAACAAATCTTTATCGCCCTCTAGCTGAGATTCCGTAAGCTCTTTCAATAATGCTAATTGATCTTGATCGTCGAATAATGAGAAACCGGGTTTTAACCCTAACGCTTTGTACTCTCTTCGAATAATAGTTAAACCAAGGGTATGAAACGTTGATACGATGAGACCACGCGACTCCGCTTTACCTAATGTTTGACCAACGCGATCTTTCATTTCTCGAGCGGCTTTATTAGTAAAGGTCACCGCTGCAATATTACGTGCCTTATATCCACACTGCTGAACTAAATAGGCAATTTTATTGGTAATCACGCGGGTTTTTCCCGACCCAGCTCCCGCGAGGACGAGACAAGGACCCGATACATACTTTACCGCTTCATCTTGTCGTGAGTTCAGCTTCATCTTCTTCTCTGTGTGGATTATTCAAGACGCTAATCATAATGCCGCTGATGGCTCAATACTATGTTGAACTCAAAAAACAGTCGCAAAGTAAAATTTTTTCTCATTTACTGCACAACTGTATTGCAAACATGGTTAGGTTGTAGGCTATAATGTGACCTCAGTTAATCAGATATGATGGCAAGCTTATTATTCAGTCAGAAGAAAAATATGAATGCCAAACCATAACAACTGATTGCAAATAAAATGAATTGAGCAAAAAATAGCTATTGGACTCTCTCTTTACTGGTAATCATCGGTACAACCACCTACGTTTTATAAACGTTGCTACCGGTTTATTTAGCTATTGAGCATGAGGTGTATCCAGCGCACTTGGTCCCAAACTCAAGAAAACCTAACCCCTCTCATCGATTGTGATAGGGAAACATTTCAACCATGTGGCACATTTCAAGTCGTTATCGAGCCGATTGAGATACCGTCATTCAACATTAACTTGGAGTTCTCATCAGAATGAAAAAGTGGACATTATTTATGTTACTTATCGTTGTGCTGCTATTTGGTAGCGTGATAGGTTTCAATCTGTTTAAACAGCAAAAAATCGCTGAATTTATGGCTAATCGACCTGAAGCAGAATTTCCGGTAACGGTCACTGAGGTCAATGCCGTTGATTGGGTACCCGTGATTGAAGCCATTGGTTTTATTGAGCCGAATCAAGGCGTCACTCTAACGACAGAAACCAGTGGCGTGATTGATCGCATCTTGTTTGAATCAGGCGCTCAAGTAGAAGAAGATCAACCATTGGTAATGCTTGACTCTGCCGTCGAACAAGCCAATTTAAAGAGCTCAAAAGCTCGACTCCCTGCCGCAAAAGCCAAATATGAGCGCTATAAAGGTTTGTTCAGTAAAGGGTCAATCTCTAAAGAAGCTCTTGATGATGCCGAAGCCAGTTACTACTCGCTCGCTGCCGATATCGAAAGCTTAAAAGCCGCTATCGCTCGCCGCGAAATTAAGGCCCCTTTTGCTGGCGTGGTAGGTATTCGTAATGTCAATCTCGGTCAATATTTACAACCCGGCACTGACATCGTACGCCTAGAAGACACCACCGTCATGCGTCTACGTTTTACCGTGCCACAAACTGATATTTCCCGCATTTTCATCGGACAAAATGTTGATATTTTTGTCGATGCTTATCCTGACGATTCGTTTAAAGGCTCGATCACGGCGATTGAACCTGCCGTTAGCGTGCAAAGTGGTTTGATTCAAGTTCAAGCGGATATCCCTAATAGCGATGGTAAATTACGCAGTGGTATGTTTGCTCGCTCGCACATCATCTTACCAACACTAGAGAATCAGGTGACTCTGCCTCAAACCGCCATCACCTTTACACTCTATGGCGATAGTGTATTTGTGTTGACTAAAGATAAAGGTGAACAGCGTGTCGAACAAAGAGTCATCAAAGTTGGTGAACGTACTCGTGACATTGCTCATATCCTCGAAGGCATAAATCCTGGGGATGTCGTTGTCACTACAGGGCAAGTTCGTTTAAGCAATGGCGTGAAAGTACGTATCGTAGAAAGCGATGCGACGACTCCACCAGCCAAAACACCGATGCTGTAACCGGAGGAATTATGCGCTTTACTGATGTTTTTATTAAACGTCCAGTTTTAGCGGTATCGATCAGCTTTTTGATTGCATTGCTTGGTTTGCAAGCGATGTTCAAAATGCAAGTGAGCGAATACCCTGAAATGACCAATACGGTGATTACGGTCTCTACCAGTTATTACGGTGCCAGTGCCGACTTGATTCAAGGCTTTATCACTCAGCCATTAGAACAAGCGGTGGCTCAAGCCGATAATATTGACTATATGACGTCTCAATCGGTGTTAGGTAGCTCCAAAATCACCGTTTACATGAAACTCAATACTGACCCTAACGCAGCATTGGCAGATATTTTAGCCAAAACCAACTCGGTTCGCTCTCAGCTGCCAAAAGAGGCCGAAGATCCATCGGTCAGTATGTCGACAGGTTCAACAACCGCCGTGTTGTATCTGGGTTTCACTAGTAATGAACTTGATTCCAGTCAGATCACCGATTATTTACAACGGGTGATTAACCCTCAGCTGTACGCAATTAATGGTATTTCCAGTATCGATCTGTACGGTGGTATGAAATATGCCCTACGTGTGTGGTTAGATCCAGCAAAAATGGCGGCGTTTAATCTAACCGCGAAAGATGTTATGGGCGTATTGAGCGCAAATAACTATCAATCGGCGACCGGTCAAATCACCGGTGAGTTTGTGCTGTTTAATGGTAGTGCTGATACTCAAGTCTCTAGTGTTGAAGAACTCAAAAACCTTGTCGTAAGGACCGATGCTAGCAACATTATTCGTCTGGCTGACATTGCCAAAGTCAGTTTAGCGAAGAGTCATGACAGCTACCGTGCGAGTGCTAATGGGCAAGAAGCGGTTGTGGCAGCAATTAACGCCGCCCCAAGCGCTAACCCTATCAATATTGCCAAAGATGTTCTTGATGTCCTGCCTGAGCTTGAGCGCAATATGCCAAGCACGATAAAAATGAATGTCATGTATGACTCTACCGTTGCGATTAATGAATCCATTCATGAGGTTATCAAAACCATCATTGAAGCGGCGTTAATTGTACTGGTGGTGATCACGCTATTCTTAGGATCGTTGCGAGCGGTGATTATTCCCATTATTACCATTCCGCTATCACTGATTGGTGTCGCTATGGTGATGCAAGCGATGGGATTCTCATGGAACCTGATGACACTACTTGCGATGGTGTTGGCGATCGGTCTGGTGGTTGATGATGCGATTGTCGTACTAGAAAACATTGACCGGCATATTAAAGAAGGAGAGTCACCGTTTCGAGCGGCGATTATCGGTACTCGGGAAATCGCGGTTCCAGTCATTTCGATGACTTTAACGCTAGGTGCGGTATATGCTCCGATCGCTTTAATGGGCGGGATCACGGGTGCATTGTTTAAAGAGTTTGCGCTAACCTTAGCTGGCGCAGTGTTTGTCTCTGGTATTATCGCCTTAACCTTATCACCGATGATGTGCTCGAAGATGCTCAAAGCCAATGAAATACCGAGCAAATTTGAACAAACCGTGCATCATCTACTCGATAAGTTAACTCAGCGCTATGATCGCATGTTGCAAGCGGTGATGTTGCATCGCCCAGTCGTGATTGCCTTTGCGATCATCGTGTTTGCGAGTCTACCCATTTTATTTAAATTCATTCCTAGTGAACTGGCCCCATCGGAAGATAAAGGGGTAATCATGCTACTCGGTACTGGACAATCTAACGCTAACTTAGATTACCTATCGAATACGATGCATGAAGTGAATAAAATTCTCTCTGATCAGCCAGAGGTACAATTTGCTCAAGTGTTTACCGGGGTTCCAAATTCTAACCAAGCGTTTGGTATTGCTTCAATGTTCCCTTGGAGCGAACGTCAAGCCAGTCAAGCAGAAGTGACGAAACGTGTTGGCCACTTAGTACAAGATATTCCCGGCATGGCGGTAACAGCTTTCCAAATGCCTGAGTTACCCGGCGCAGGTTCTGGATTACCGATTCAGTTTGTCATCACTACACCTAACGCATTTGAGAGCTTATTCACCATTGCCAGTGATGTATTAACACAAGTCAAAGCTAGCCCACTCTTTATCTATTCGGATTTGGATCTGAACTACGATTCCGCGACGATGAAAATCAACATCGACAAGGACAAGGCGGGCGCTTACGGTGTGACCATGCAGGATATTGGTATGACGTTAGGGACCATGATGGCCGATGGCTATGTTAACCGTATTGACTTAGATGGCCGATCTTACGAGGTCATTCCGCAGGTCGAGCGTAAATATCGCCTTAACCCTGAATCAATGAAAAACTACTTTGTACGGGCTTCCGATGGCAACATGATCCCATTGGGCAGCTTGATCACCATTGATGTGGTCGCCGAGCCGCGCTCACTGCCTCACTTTAATCAGTTAAATTCAGCAACGGTTGGTGCGGTACCTGCACCAGGTACCGCAATGGGTGATGCCATCGCTTGGTTTGAAAACATTGCTGAAACTCAACTGCCTAAAGGCTATAGCCATGATTATATGGGCGAAGCAAGACAATACGTGACAGAGGGAAGCGCACTCTACGTGACCTTTGGCTTAGCATTAGCGATTATCTTCCTAGTTTTGGCGATTCAATTTGAATCGATTCGCGATCCATTAGTGATCATGGTATCTGTACCTTTAGCTATCTGCGGCGCGCTGATCGCCCTGGCGTGGGGAGCATCAACCATGAATATCTACTCGCAAGTCGGGTTAATCACTCTGGTCGGTTTGATTACTAAGCACGGGATTTTGATTTGTGAGGTGGCCAAAGAAGAGCAGTTACATAATAAGCTCAGCCGTATTGATGCCGTGATGGCAGCAGCCAAGGTTCGTCTACGTCCAATATTGATGACTACAGCGGCGATGATTGCAGGCTTGATACCACTGATGTACGCAACGGGTGCAGGAGCCGCACAGCGCTTTAGTATTGGCATCGTGATTGTCGCAGGTCTCTCGATTGGTACTCTGTTTACGCTATTTGTACTTCCGGTAATTTATAGCTATTTAGCGGAGAAACACAAACCGCTTCCTATCTTCGTTGAAGATAAAGATCTAGAGAAACTCGCACGGATTGATGAAGCAAAAGCCGCTCAACGGCAACTAGCAGAAAATCGCTCGTAAGCTTCTTCCTCTGTTATCGCAAAGGCCACAAACGTGGCCTTTTTTATTGGCTAAGTAACGACTTTTAACCATGAATTGCATAGAATAGCGGCAATAAATAAGGAGAGACCACCCAATGTTTGATCCCAAAAAACTAGAACAAATTGCTAAACAAATCCACGACTCAATGCCTCAACCCGTCAAAGACCTCGGCTCTGATGTCGAACAAAAAGTGCGCCAAGTTATCCAAGGACAATTAAATAAACTCGATGTGGTTAGCCGAGAAGAATTTGATGTACAAACGCAAGTCTTACTACGTACGCGTCAAAAACTCAGCGATATGGAGCAGAAACTTAACGAGCTGGAAGCGAAACTTAACGAAAAATAAGTAGCGTTAACTGGGAAATGTGAACCGGAAGGAAAAAAGTGGGGCTTCGTGTATCACTCAGCCCCTTTATTATATTTTTATGTTGTTGTGTTTGCTGTGTTGCTCTTTAGTGCGACTAGCGGTTAATCACCAACCGCGATACGCTTCATATCTTGCATATAGCCACGAAGTTCTTCACCAATATATTCAACTGGGTGGTTGCGAATCGCACTATTAACTTCAATTAACGTTGCGTTATCAACTTGATTGGAAACCGCACCAAGTCCCTTGCCAATCACATCGGTACTTACTGAAGGCATAAATTGCTCACGCAGCAATGGTGTGGCGACGTTGGCAAATAAGTAATTACCATACTCAGCAGTATCCGAAATCACTACGTTCATTTCATACAAACGCTTACGGGCAATAGTATTGGCTATCAATGGTAACTCGTGTAGTGATTCATAGTAGGCCGATTCGTCGATAATTCCTGATGCGGTCATCGCCTCAAAGGCTAGCTCAACCCCAGCACGAACCATCGCAATCATCAGAATGCCATTATCAAAATACTCTTGTTCAGCAATTTTGATGTTCGAATCAGGATAATTTTCAAACGCAGTTTGTGCCGTTTCGGCGCGCCACCCCAGTAGCTCAGCATCATCATTCGCCCAGTCAGCCATCATAGTCCGAGAGAAGTGACCAGCAATAATGTCATCCATGTGTTTGTTATACAGTGGGCGTAATAAATCTTTAAGTTGCTCTGATAACTCAAAAGCTTTTACTTTAGCTGGATTTGATAGGCGATCCATCATATGAGTGATACCGCCAAACTTGAGTGCTTCTGTGATGGTTTCCCAACCATATTGGAGTAGTTTTCCGGCATAACTTGGGTCAACGCCTTCAGCAACCATCTTTTCATAACAGACAATTGAGCCCGCTTGTAACATCCCACAAAGAATGGTTTGTTCACCCATTAAGTCAGATTTTACTTCTGCAATAAACGAAGACTCCAAGCACCCAGCACGATGCCCTCCCGTTGCCGCCGCCCACGCTTTAGCAATTTCCCAGCCTTCACCTTGAGGATCATTTTCCGGATGGACCGCAATTAAGGTCGGAACGCCAAAGCCACGCTTATACTCTTCACGAACTTCCGTTCCAGGGCACTTAGGGGCGACCATCACGACCGTAATATCTTTGCGGATCTGCATGCCTTCTTCGACAATATTGAAACCATGAGAATAACCAAGTGCTGCCCCTTGTTTCATTAGTGGCATAATACTTTCTACCACATTAGTGTGTTGCTTATCTGGGGTTAGGTTTATCACTAGATCCGCCTGCGGAATCAGTGTTTCATAGCTACCGACTGGAAAGCCGTTAGACTGTGCATTCTTATAAGATTGACGTTGTTCATCAATCGCCACTTGACGTAAAGCATAAGCAATATCAAGTCCAGAATCACGCATATTTAGGCCTTGGTTCAGGCCCTGAGCGCCACACCCTACAATGACTATTTTCTTACCTTTCAGATAATCGGCTTCTGACGCAAATTCTTCTCGGGCCATAAATCGGCAACGACCCAACTGATCGAGCTGTTCGCGTAAATTTAATGTGTTGAAATAGTTAGCCATTGGGCGCTCCTTGATGATGATCCATACGGTCGGTGGTCATACACCGAATAGCTTTCATAGTAGTGCATGAACATCATTGCTTAAAGTGATATATTCACAAGTAGTAATTGCAATAAATGCAACAATGGTAAGATTAATGAACATAAAAACCCTACAGCTATTCGTACACCTTTGTGAGCATAAAAATTTTAGCAGCACAGCAAAAGCACTGCATGTCAGTCCGTCAGCACTGAGTCGACAAATTCAAAAATTAGAGGACGAAATAGGTCATAGTTTATTTGTCCGCGATAATCGAAGTGTAGAGATCACCCCATCTGGCTATAAACTCTTACCCGTCGCCCAGCGTATACTTAATGACTGGCGACAACTACAGTTACAACTTAATGAACAGCACAGTGAACTGAAAGGTGAAATTCGTTTATTTTGCTCGGTCACTGCCAGTTACAGCCACTTACCTGATTTACTCAATGCTTTTCGTCTCCAACATCCTTATATTGAATTCAAATTACTCACGGGCGATCCAGCTCAAGCGATTGAAATTATTCTTGAAGATGAGGCGGATATTGCCATTGCAGCAATCCCTGACAATGTGCCTTCAAGGCTTGAATTCGCTACGATCAGTGAAATACCGCTGTCAGTGATAGCCCCTACAGGGATCAGTCATTTTTTAGAAGAGCTGCAAAAAGAGTTTCCCGATTGGAACCAAATACCCTTTATTGTTCCCGAGGCAGGGACAGCACGAGAGAGAGCCAACAGTTGGTTTAAGAAAATGAAGATTAAACCCAATATCTATGCACAAATCGCCGGACATGAAGCTATCGTGAGTTTAGTAGCATTAGGTTGTGGTGTTGGCGTGGCCCCAGATGTCGTGATCAACAATAGTCCGCTCAGAGATAAGGTGCAAAAACTCTCTGTATTACCGATTAAGCCCTTTAAATTAGGAGTCTGTTGCAAACGTTCTCAGCTCGATGATCCATTGGTGAGGGCATTATGGCGAGTGATCAGCGACTTCCAAAGCGGTTGACGGGTCAAGAACGTCCAAATTCTAGTAGTTTGCCTATTTGCCCCATGCAAAAAATCCCCAGCATTGCTGCTAGGGACTCTTATCAGTGGCGGAGCGGACGGGACTCGAACCCGCGACCCCCGGCGTGACAGGCCGGTATTCTAACCAACTGAACTACCGCTCCACATTGTCTTGTTACTCGATAAAGTCTGATTGGCTGCTTTATTGAGTTTCTGTCTTCAGACGCTAAGTCTAAACACAAGTATTAAAGCCTGGCGATGTTCTACTCTCACATGGGGAGACCCCACACTACCATCGACGCTGTTTCGTTTCACTTCTGAGTTCGGCATGGAGTCAGGTGGGTCCAAAACGCTATGGTCGCCAAGCAAATTTGGTTAATTCGGAAAGCTGTTTTTCATTCTCTACACATTCAATGCACTTCTTTGAGTCCACCAAAACCCCTTGGGTGTTGTATGGTTAAGCCTCACGGGCAATTAGTACAGGTTAGCTCAA
>NZ_WXWK01000023.1:0-40062 GCF_009904835.1 Vibrio sp. V33_P6A3T137
CCTTTTTATTGTATTGTATGTTTATTGCTGTACAATTGTGGTCAGTAACGGATGATGAGAATGGCTATGAAAAGAGAACAAACGATAGAAAATCTCTACAGGCTCGCCGAGCAAACTCAGCAAGTGCAAGCAGATCGAATAGAGATTGTATTAGAAGAACGTCGCGATGAGCACTTCCCTCCGATGTCAAAAGCATTGATGGAAACACGTTCGGGCTTAACACGACGTAAACTTGATGAAGCGATTGCTAAACTAGAAGCCGCTGGTCATCAATTCACTAAAAATAATGCTAACCATTACTCGATTTCATTGGCTGAAGCACACATGCTTATGGATGCTGCTGGTGTATTGAAGTTTCACCAGCGTAAAAAAAATACTGAGAATAAGCCTTGGATCATTAATGTTCAAAACCAAAAAGGCGGAACAGGTAAGTCGATGACGGCGGTGCATTTAGCGGCTTGTTTAGCACTAAATTTGGATAAGCGTTATCGCATTTGTTTGATTGACTTAGATCCGCAAGGGTCTTTACGTCTATTTTTGAATCCTCAAATTAGTTTGGCAGAACACAGTAATATCTACTCTGCGGTTGATATTATGCTCGATAATTTTCCCGAAGGGACCGAGATAGATACGGCATTTTTGAAAAAAAATGTGTTACTGCCCACCCAATACCCGAATTTAAAAACCATCTCAGCCTTCCCTGAAGACGCCATGTTTAACGCTGAAGCTTGGCAATCACTGTCTAAAAATCAATCGTTAGACATTGTTCGTTTGTTGAAAGAGAAGCTGATTGATAAAATTGCCGATGAATTTGACATTATCATGATTGATACTGGACCACACGTTGATCCTTTGGTGTGGAACGCTATGTACGCATCAAATGCATTACTGATCCCTTGTGCAGCAAAACGTCTTGACTGGGCATCAACCGTGAATTTTTTCCAGCATTTGCCAACGGTTTATGAAATGTTTCCAGATGATTGGAAAGGGCTAGAGTTTGTTCGTTTAATGCCAACGATGTTTGAAGACGATAATAAAAAGCAAGTTTCTGTATTAACCGAGATGAACTATTTATTGGGCGAGCAAGTGATGATGGCTACTATTCCACGCAGCCGTGCTTTTGAAACTTGTGCCGATACCTACAGTACCGTGTTTGATTTAACGACGAGTGATTTTGAGGGCGGTAAAAAAACCTTAGCCACAGCGCAAGACGCGGTGCAAAAAAGCGCACTTGAGCTAGAGCGTGTTTTGCATTCACATTGGCTTTCTTTAAATCAGGGGTAAGTAATTCATGGCCATAAAAACATCTGATCTGAACGCTAAATTGTTCGGTAAAGCCGATAAAAGACGGGCCTCTACCCCGCAAGAGGCACAAGCCGCCGCTAAAGCTCAAGCGCAGATCATTGAGTTAACCGTTGCCGGTGAAGCGATGGTAACTTTTGAACTTATTCGTATACCGGCTTCAGAAATTGATAGTCGCACTTCTGTTTTCACTCAAAATGCGCGTGAGCAATCGTTCCTTAATGAACATGCGTTGGCCGATATTCTCAATACGTTACGTGAGCGTGGGCAGCAATATCCGGCTGTCGGTCGTCGGCTTGAGAACGGACAAATTGAGATCCTAGATGGTAGTCGCCGTCGTAAATCGTGTTTGATTGCCAAGCAAGATTTTTTAGTTTATGTCGCTGATAATATCACTAGCGATCATGCTAAATTTTTGTCTGATGTAGCGAATGCACATAAGCCCTTATCTCTGTATGAAAAAGGCAAAGAAATGCAAGCTCAGCTTGATAGTGGAGCAGCAGAAGATCAAAAAGCGTTAGCTAAGATGTTTCAGTGCAGTGAGGCGTTAGTCAGCGGAGCGCTAAAGGCGGCTTCACTACCTCTAGCCCTGTTACAAGCTTACCCAAATGTGGTTGAACTTGGTCGACCGACCATCGTTAAATTACATAAGCAATTTAATGAATTAACACCTGATCAGCAAAAAGAGTTGTTGGATAAATGTCAGCAAGCCAATGGCTTTGTTTGGCAACACTGTCAGTCTCAAGGGGTTACTCGGATCACCAAAGAGGTCACAGAAACGATAGAATCTTGGATAGAGCAGCTTTCGCCACCGAAAAAAACGCTGAATAATAAAATTGAGCTGGTCAAAGGCCGAGTCAACTATCAGCGTAAAGGGCCGCTATTAACGCTGAATATCCAAAAAGTTGATGACCAATTGGCTCAAGAGATTTTAGACTTTCTCGAAAAGAAACTTAGTTAACTCGGTATCGTTTTCTTTCAACATAAAAAAAGACAGCCCATTTTATGGGCTGTCTTTTTTTATGTTAAGTGTATGGACGATTATTGATTACGCAGACGCTGCCAGTAGCGTTCATAAATAACGAGCGCTTCTGGGCCTACATCATTAATAAATTCACCTTTTTGCATCTCTTCATCAGAAGGAAAAATCGACGGATTATTACGTAAATCGTCTGCTAATAAAGCTCTTCCTGATTGAGTTACGGATGCATAACCTAAACTGTTTACGATCTCGGCTTGATTCTCAGCTTGATACATAAAATTAATAAATTTATGGGCTAGTGCTTTATTATTACTACCGGAAGGAATAGTAAAGTTATCCATCCATAGTACAGCACCTTCTTCAGGCATCACGAAGGTAAGCTCTGGTAGCTCTTCTTGGCCTTGGAATGCGTTGCCATTCCACTGCATGCCTAGGGCGACTTCGCCAGAAACATAAGGTACATGCGGCGCATCAGAGTTATACAGCAATACATTACGTTTTAAGGCAACCAATGATTGATAAGCCTTTTCTATTTCTGCTTCGTTTTGGGTATTGATACTAAATCCATTCAGTTTCAGTGCCATACCAAATACATCACGCATATCATCAATCAGCATGACTTGACGGACATATTTCGGGTCCCACAGATCGGCCCAGCGAGAAATTCCGTTAGGCAAATAAGCAGCGTTGTAGCTAAGGCCAGTAATGCCCCAAATGTAGGGCAAAGAATACTGGTTCTTTAGATCATGCGCTTGACCTAATAACGATGGCATAGCATCTTTCATGTTTGGAATTTGTGCGTGATCCAATTCGCTCAATAGCCCTTCACGAGCCATTTTTTCAATAAAATAAGCGGAAGCAAAAACCACATCATATCCGCTGCCTTTAAGAAGTTTGAGCCTAGTGTACATGGATTCATTATTCTCGAAGGTTGAATAATGGATCGAAACGCCTTCTTGTGCTTCAAACTGTTTGAGTGATTTTTCTGGCAGGTAGCCACCCCAAGCGTAAACATTCAGTCTTTGTGCTTGCGCACTCACTTGAGCAGAAGTAATGACGGCTGCGAGGACCAATCCTTTGATGAAAGATTTCATTGCATTTTCGTTCCTTAAAGTCCAGCCCAATGCTGGTGTTCAGATGCATAATTAGTTAAATCGGTGTTTCAATAAAGCAAATATAATTTATCGTTAAGAACAATTATTTTAACCTTCTCAATTCTTTGGCTTAGCATTGATGTTTATTGTGTCGCGCATGCCGATACCGTATCCACTTTACCTTTTGTGCTACCATTGCCAAATCATGATGAAATGTGAATCTGTATGACGACTTTAACGACCGATTATCTTAACTACTTCCAATCTCTCCAACGCTGTGCACAACAGCGTAATCACCGCTTTGCCGTTTATCTGTCTGGTGAACTACCATGGAGTCGACATGTTCTTCAAGCATGGCTTGCAACAGTAGAGGAACATCATGTTGTACAACTTGGTGGTGTTCCGTTTTTCGCCGCTTCTTCGTTAGCGTATAACCAAGGACAGCGTCTTTTAGGTCAAGAATGTCATGTATTGATCACGGATTTTAGCCAAGGATTTGATGCTAATAGTTTTAGTGCTGCCTTAGGGACGTTAATTGGTGGCGGGCTTCTGTTTATTATCGGTCATCAGGTTAATCCTACCGCCGCTGATAATATTTGGCTTACTCGAGCACTTGAGCAGTTATTGATTGTTACCGAAAGCGATATTCCTGCCCTTCCTAAGTCTTTCCTTGTTCCTGAGTCATGCCATACCCAAGAACAAGCATTAGCGGTTGAGGCGATGCTTCGAGTGGTTACTGGACATCGTAAGCGCCCATTATTACTTACCGCCGATCGCGGTAGAGGCAAAAGTAGCGCTTTAGGTATCGCTGCTGCCAAATTAATGCAATCGCGAACGCTCAAGATCATCATTACAGCGCCACGCTTATCGGCGATTACTCCGGTGTTTTATTTTGCAGCGCAAGGTTTACCCGGTGCCAAGGTAAGTAAAGATAAAATTGATTATCAAGCCTCTCAATTACAGTTTATTGCTCCAGATGAGCTGGAGCAACATGAGCATGACTGTGATTTATTGTTGGTCGATGAGGCAGCAGCACTGCCGTTACCGTTTTTGTATCGTTTTGTTGAGCGTTATCATCGAGCGGTCTTTTCGACCACTATTCATGGCTATGAAGGTTGTGGGCGAGGTTTCACGCTCAAATTTCAACACTGGTTAGCACAGCATCGACCACAAACGCATTGTCTACATTTGGAGCAACCTATTCGCTGGGCTGCGCAAGACCCTCTAGAGACTTGGCATCGAGAGACCTTTCTCCTCAATTATGATTTACGGTCGGATTTAGCAGCGATCACGCTCGATAATATCGATTATTTTAGTGTATCGAAAACCGAGTTATTGGCGTCACCGGGTTTGTTAAAAGAGGCGTTTGGTTTATTGGTTAATGCCCATTATCAAACTTCGCCGAATGATCTTTTCCATTTGTTGAGTGACGAAAAATTAACGCTCTACGTTGCTAGCTATCAGCAGTGTCTGGTTGGGTGTCTCTTAGCGGTGCAAGAGGGCGGATTGGACCAAGAGTTAATTGAATCGATTCAGTTGGGTCAGCGTCGTCCTCGGGGGCATCTTGCCCCGATTACATTAGCCAATCAGATGGGAATAACGCAGGCAGCGCAGCAGCAATGTTGGCGAGTGATGCGAATAGCGGTTCATCCCCAGCGACAACATTTGGGTATTGGCAGCCAGTTACTGACTCACTTTATTGAACACCATCCTTGTGATTATGTTGCTACCAGCTTTGGTGCTACGCCGGAGCTTATCCATTTTTGGCAACGCAATGGTTTTCATAGCATCAAGTTAGGTTCACAACGTGATCAAGCGAGTGGCTGTTTTTCATTACTGATGATCTACGCTCGACACGTTGAATGGCTCTCTCAAGCTCGTCGGCAATTCCAAGCACATTTGCTCTATGAGTTGAAAGATAGTTTGCAGTACTTAGCTGCAAAGACGGTTTGTTTGTTATTGAGCGAAGCTAAAACCGAGAAGCGAATAACGTTGCCGGTTGATTTATTGACTCGTTACAGTATGGGTGGGGCGAATTATGAAAGTGTCGCAGTATGGATTGAAAAACTCCTCATTCATTCTGCTTTTCAATCCTCAATGGTGATCGAAGATTTATTGATTGAAAAAGTCATTCAACAGCGTACCTGGACAGAGTGTGCAGCCATTCATGGCTTTACCGGACGTAAACAAACAGAGCAAGTATTACGTCAGCAGCTCGCTCGGTTATTGAGTGATTTACAGTGTAAACTGAGCCTTCAATAAAACGAGGATTGAAATTTACACTGTAAACTGGAAAGCGTGTGACTGAGTCTACGAATTTAATCAATCCTCATTGGTATTGAGAGTAACTACTGACTACTTTTATAAGGGGTTGCTTATATTCGATTTCGATAAAAGGACGCAACCTCTTAATCATTAGACGCTCATTTTACTTAACGCTGCTGCTTAGCCATGGCTGTGATTGATCATTGTGAGATTACTGCACTGGTCGCCGACTTTAAGTGTTTGAGCTTGAAATCATGATCGATGATTTCGCTAGACGATAAAAGAAATTATTGTTGGGCGAGAACACCCTAGGAGTCATTATGGCTATTTCACGAAGGACGTTTCTTAAAGCAGGCGTTGGGGTTGGCGCAGTAGGTGCGGTGGGAGTTGGTTATCGGCAGATAAATAAAACCAAAACTCAAGCTAACATTGTCATTGTTGGAGGGGGAGCGGCCGGTATTGGTATTGCCAATCAATTGGGACATTATTTGGACGGCGCAACGATCACCGTGATAGAACCACGTGGTTTCCACTGGTATCAACCGGGCCAAACGTTATTACTTGCCGGTGCTTATACACAAGTCAGTGATGTGATTAGTCCCAATGAGCGTTTTATTGATGCTAGTGTGCGTTGGGTTGAAGATTCAGTAATTGAGTATCGGCCTGAGCGAAATCAAGTGGTAACTGAAAATGGTCTGTTAGTGAACTACGACTATTTGATTGTCGCGACGGGTGTTGAACTTCGTTATGACTTAATTGACGGGTTTGATCCGCAAGAAATTGGCCAAAATGGGATAACGAGTATTTATTACAGCCCGCAGGCCGGAATCGCTAGTCATCAACAAGCTCAAGCATTTGCCCATAGCCAAGGTGGTAAAGCCGTCTTTACTCGACCGCAGGGGGCGATGAAATGCGCTGGAGCGCCAATGAAAGCGACCAACTTGGTGGAATACTTTGTTGCCCAAGCAGGTCATCGAGATAAATTTGTTTTTGACTATTTTACAGCAGAGAATTTCCTTTTCTCAGTTAAAGTATTTGACCAGCGGATACGTGAGATTTGGCAGCAACGCAGCATTGACTCACACTTTCAGCATACCTTAACCTCAGTCGATACGAGTAGAAAACAAGCCACATTCCAATTAGCGGACCAATCGACACACACCGTTGATTGGGACTTTATTCATGTTGCTCCGCCTATGACGGCCATAAAAACCATCAGAGAATCACCATTGGCAGATAACGAGCAATTTAAGGGCTACCTAGAGGTCGATCAATATACGATGCAGCATAAGCGTTACAGCAATATTTTTGGCTTGGGAGATAATGTAGGAACGCCAATCGGTAAGACGGCGGCGTCTGTTAAAACGCAAATTCCGGTGGTGACACAAAACTTAACGGCACTAATAAAAGATAAACCATTAATGGCGAAATGGGATGGTTACACGTCATGTCCGATGATCTTAGATGTGGGTCATGCAATGCTGTGGGAGTTTGACTTCACTCTCCAACCAATGACAGCGCTACCGTTTCAAGTCGTTGACCCTCTAAAAAGCAGTCGCTTTGCTTGGAAGGTAAAAGAATCTGTGATTAAACCGATTTACGATATGATGCTACGTGGTTACACACCGATGTAGATCATTTTCTAGGAAGAGAAACAACTCGCTACGTCTCTTTATCGCAAGACGTAGCGAGTGAGCTTCGGCAAGAATCAACCGGTTATATTCCCTTAAACTGATTAATCTTAGCGGCTAAATGAGTCATCTGTTTTTCTACGCCGATCACCGAATGTTCACCTTGCTGGGTCAGTTGTTCGGTGCGGCTACTTTGTTCATTTAAATTTTCTATGCTTTGATTAATTTCTACTACCGCTGCACTTTGTTCTTCAGCACCTTGAGCGATTTGTTGGTTCATTGAAAAGAGCGCTTGTAGAGTGGTGTTTAATGCTTGCACGTCTTTTACTGCTTGATGATGAGTGGTCAAACTGTGTTGGCTATTTTCATGCACGACTTCAATTTGTGTGGTCACTGAATTCGACGCCGATCGAAGCTTGTTGATGATGTCTTGGATCTCGGTGGTAGACTCACTAGTGCGTTGGGAAAGCGAACGCACTTCATCAGCAACGACCGCAAATCCTCGACCATGTTCTCCTGCCCTTGCGGCTTCTATCGCCGCGTTTAACGCTAACAAGTTGGTTTGCTCGGAAATAGAGCTAATCACTTCGAGAACGCGAAGAATATTTTCAATATGGTTGTTAAGCTGTTGCAGACTCTGCTGGCTGGTTGCCATATTCGAACCGAGTTGTTCTATATGGGTAAGGCTGCTGTGCATCGCAGAGAGGGCATTTTGTAATGAGCTATTGCCTTGTGCGGAAAGCTCGCCTGCATGGCTAGCGAGTCGTGTCGCTTCTTCGGTTCGTTCGGTAATATGTTGACTGGCCTGAGAAATGGTTCCTAAAGCACTACGCTGTTCCTCGGTGGCTTGATTGGTTTCTTTAGCGTTATGTTTCAATTGTAAAAATGCCACTTGCGATTCCGCTACAGTTTGATTAACAGAACTTAATGAATCTCTGAACCGCTCAATAAAGAGGTTAATTTTCTGCGATAAATTCGCTACCTCTGCACCATCAAAAATATTCACTTTGTGGTTTAAATCAAGATGCTGGGCAATATGATCAATCTCACTGCTTAGTTGTTGAATCGGTTTAGTTAACGCCGTAACGACAAAGTGCATGATCACTAAGGCAACGGCGATAAAAATTAATGTAAACAGGAGCGATTGAATAAATTGAGCCATGATTGGTGAGGTAATTTGAGATTTGGGTATTTCAACAACCACAAAACGGTCTAAATCCGCTAACCAATAAGATCCAATTAAATAAGCGTCTTGGTTGACGGTAAGTTCAGTAATAATGGGAGCGGTTTTACCCGCACTAATGGCTTGTTGCAGTTGCCCGCTGGTATGATTCGCTAACACAGAATCTTTGGGAGCGACTTGGATTTTTCCGTCGCTCGATGCCAGCATGGCTCGCCCATTAGAGCCTATCCTAAAGCTTTCGATCATACTGACCAAGCTACTAACGTTGAAGCCTAACCCGGCGACCACATAAGGTTGATTGGTTCGAGGATTGACTTGTGTACTGCGATAATTAATAAAAATAACGTATTGCCCACCTACTTGATCTTGGTTCATGTTCAATTCAATGGGTTTGTTTTTGCCGAGAAAGTTGGGATAGAAATCTTTAAAGGGGTAATCGGCAAGGCGAGTGGCTCGATGCTGACCATCATAAGTAAAAATATATTTTCCTTCTGCGCTATCTAAGACGGCAAAAGCATTGTCTGCTCCGAGTCGAGTCATCGCATTTTCTAATGCCTGATGAGCTACGGCGGGATTAGCAATGGATTTTTGTTCCGCGCTCCAATCTAGCAAACCTGAATGATGAGCAAGAAAATTCGATCCTGTGATCGCCGGTTGTAGCTGATTACTGATTTCAAAAGCGAGTCCGCGTAATTGACTCGGCAGAGTGTGCGACTTAAGCTCATTCAATTGATCATTTGATGTGCGGATTGCCTGTTGCCCCATGGCAATCAATGTACAAGTCACCAGTATGACGGATAGAACCCAGTTAATTCTGCGACGAATTGATAGCGTTTTCCAATACATAACATAAGCCTCATTTATTATTATTAACCAACCTATAGATAATAGTGTTTGTTTACTAAAGTGAGTAATAAATGAACGAAAATATAGTTAACTATTCAGTAACATTCTGATGTGACGACGATTTTTAATCATAAAAAGGTTAATCCAACAGCAGTGAATGATCTTATTCTCTGTATTCGCGTAAAGGTTTAGCTAACCCTATCCATCTCTGAAGCAAGGATCTGATCACGGCATGAATTTCAAAACGGTTCGATTATTATTAGGCGATCAGCTCAATGCTCAACACTCTTGGTTTAAGAAAGTGGATGATGATGTACTGTACATTATTGCTGAACTTCATCAGGAAACGGGCTATGTGACTCATCACATCCAAAAAGTCGTCGCGTTTTTTTTGGCGATGCAAGAATTTGCTAAAGCAAGGCAGGAAGAAGGTCATCAAGTCGTTTACCTGACCCTCGATGAGACACAGAATTTTAGTGATCTACCACAATTAATCGCGCACTACGTACAACAGACTGGAGCGATGAGCTTCGAGTATCAGCGCCCTGATGAGTATCGTTTACTCGCACAGCTCGCAAACTTACGTTTTGCTAATACGGTTATTGGTTGTGTCGATAGCGAGCACTTTTTGCTGCCGTTTGAAGAGATTGAACAACATTTCCCTAAAGGCAAGCATAAAATGATGGAGCATTTTTATCGGCGGATGCGACAACGTTTTACGGTTTTAATCGAAGATGGCAAACCGCTTGCTGGTCAATGGAATTTTGATGCCAGTAACCGCAATAAATTAAAAGCACAAGATATTGCTCAGTTACCAGAACCTTTGCTGTTCAAAAATAACCCATCGGACGTTCTTGCACGCCTAAATCGACATGGAATACAAACGATAGGGCACTTAAAGGGCGATTTGTTTTGGCCAATCAATCGCGCGCAGAGTTTGACATTGCTTGCTCATTTTTGCCAAGTGTGTTTACCACGCTTTGGCCAATTTCAGGATGCGATGACCCATCTGCATCCTGCGCAATGGAGTCTTTATCATAGCCGATTGTCCTTTGCTCTTAACAGTAAGCTCTTACATCCTAAAGAAGTGATTGATGCAGCGGTTGCGGCTTATCAGCGTGAGAGCCAGATCGATCTTGCCCAAGTGGAAGGCTTTGTTCGCCAAATCCTAGGCTGGCGTGAGTACATACGTGGCATCTATTGGGCCAACATGCCGCACTATGCTCAGCTCAATGCACTTCAGGCCACCTCCCGCTTACCTAGCTATTTTTGGACGGCAAAAACCAAAATGCATTGTATGCAGCGAGCGATCGGTCAATCACTCGATTTTGCTTATGCACACCACATTCAGCGTCTGATGGTGACGGGAAACTTCTGCTTATTAACTGGAATCAATCCCGATGAAGTCGATGCTTGGTATTTAGGTGTTTACGTCGATGCCATTGAGTGGGTTGAGATGCCAAATACACGGGGAATGGCTTTATTTGCCGATGGTGGCATCGTCGGGACTAAACCGTATGCGGCTAGCGGTTCTTATATTAATAAAATGAGCGATTATTGTAAGACCTGTTTCTATGATAATAAAGCCCGCAGTGGTAAGGCTTCCTGTCCATTCAATAGCCTTTATTGGCGATTTATGCATCAGCAGCGTGATCGTTTAGCAGTCAATCCCCGTATTGGAATGTTGTATCGCTCATGGGACAACATGACTGATCAGCAGCGATCGGATATCTTACAGACGGCAGAATACTACATTAGTCACCTGGAGGAGTTATAATGGATATTTTGGTGGTTGGCGCAAATGGTGGCATCGGTTTAGCCATCGTAAAGCAGTTATTATTGACTTTACCTGAAGCGAATATTCATGCGACTTATCATCGCCAATGCCCCGATTTCACCTCTCAACGTGTCACTTGGTCTCAGTTGGATGTTACTCAAGAATCTGACGTTGCTTTATTCAGTCAGCGTTTTTCGACACTGGATTGGTTAATTAACGCGGTAGGTATGCTGCATGCTCAAGATCAGGGTCCAGAGAAGAATTTGCAAGCATTGAATAGTGATTTTTTTATGCAAAATATCACCATTAACACCTTGCCTACGCTGTTATTGGCCAAGTATTTTTCGCCGCTGATGAAAGCCAGTGATGCTGCTAAGTTTGTGACTATTTCTGCCAAAGTGGGCAGTATTAGTGATAACCGTCTTGGCGGATGGTACAGCTATCGGGCCTCTAAAGCCGCACTGAATATGCTGCTGAAAACTCTCTCTATTGAGTGGCAGCGCACGATTAAACGAGGTGTCGTCTTAGCGCTACATCCAGGGACCACCGATACGCCGCTGTCTAAGCCTTTTCAAGCCAACGTACCCGCCGATAAGCTATTAACGCCAGAGCAGGCTGCACAGCATCTGGTTGAGTTAATCATTCAAGCGAATTTGCAGCAAACAGGACAGTTTTTGGCTTATAACGGAGAGCGCTTGCCATGGTAATCACGTTCTGTCCATTCTACAGACGTTAGGCTGAGTCTTAACGTTTTATCCTAAACAGATAGAGGGTTTTCGCTATCTTGACCGAGTTGGCGTATGATGCGCTCATCGCCTTTATTATTGACCTTTATGACTAAATCAATTCCTATCCATACCGAACTCAATCCTGATCCATCTTCGTCAATTACCTGTTCCACTTGTCAGGCTTGTTGCTGCCGATTAGAAGTCATGCTCATTAGTGACACAGGAGTTCCTAAGCAGCACGTCGCGGTTGATCGCTGGGGCGGAGAAACGATGCGTCGTTTGGATGACGGATGGTGCTCGGCGCTCGATCGTGAAACTTTTATGTGTACTATCTATGAATTGCGCCCTTGGGTTTGTCGTGCCTTTGAAATGGGCGAATATGAGTGCAGAGAAGAAAGAGATTTATTTCTTTAATGTTTAGCTTATGGATTTAACTTGTTTTTAAACCATAAGCTGAGAAGGTTATCTTAACGTTAACCTTGACCATGCTTGATTGTCACCGTGACTTTGTTAGGTCGTTAAGTGAGGCGGCTTGTAGATCAATTGATTTCTTCCTCGTCGCTTGGCTTCATACAACATGTCATCTGCTCGATTCACCAAGGTGGAAATATCTTGATAGCCACAAAATAGCCCAACACTGATCGTGACTGAGAAGGTGTGTTGATTATGGCTAAAGGATAAACTCGCTACTTGCTTGATGAGTTGTTCGAGCTTCTCAATGACTATCGGAAACGTTTGTTTAGAATAGAGACAAAATTCTTCACCACCAAAACGTGCTACCAGTTCGTTATCTTCATGATTAAAAATGTCTTGCATACATTGAGCAACAGATTGTAGGACTTGATCTCCCATGGCATGACCGTATAAGTCATTCACTTTTTTAAAATGATCCAGGTCTAGCATCGCAATACTGATCAGGTTTTTCGTTGTATAAATATGGTCAAAAAAGAAGCGTCGATTCCACAATCCAGTTAATACATCTTTATTGGCCAGATAGAACATCCGATCGTTAGAATCCTTTAAATTTAATAAATTATTCACCCGACAATAGAACTCATCTTGATTAAAGGGTTTATGCAGAAAATCATTTGCTCCGGCTTTAAGAAATTGTGAGGTAATAGAGCGATCATTACTTGCCGAAACCCCAAGCAGCATAAATTTATGGCGTGGGTACAAGGCTAGAGTTTCTTGGATCATCGTGACGCCATTTTTAATCGGCATATCATGATCGACAATCACGAGCGTGATTTGTGGATGCTGTTTCAGTATTTCTAAGCCTTGTTGACCATTCTCGGCTTCTAAACAATGAATATAACAACGCTGTAATAATTGACACATATGACGCCGTACCATCACCGAATCATCAACCACTAAAGCGGTATGGGTTAAGTTGTTAATCAAGCGATCAATGAGTGGCGCTAAATACGCGACAGATGCAACGCTGTCTTTAAGGATGTAATCGAGTATCCCTTTGTTGACGAGCCGTTGACGAATGTCTTCATTTACATGAGCAGTGAGAACAATGCTAGGGATGTTTTTTTCGATCAGCAGATCGACGATTTCTCCATCTTGCGCATCGGGTAAACAGTAATCTAATACCGCACAGAGTATATTGGTCGACTCTGGAGCGTCGAGTAAACGACGTGCCGATTGGTAGTCATCAGCAATCATCAACTCTACTTCTAGTTTTGAAAGAAGGGCAGTTAAGTAATTTCGATAAGCTCGACTGTCTTCAACGATGAGTACGGAATGTTGCACAATAATACTCCCAATGGTTCTAATCGGACGCTGTTCCCATGTCTATCGGGTATTACCTGAGCCATTAATCGAAATTAGCCAACTTTGTCTATAAGAGTCGACACGTTATTCGCTTTTTATTGTTCCCTTTCTCAACTCGACGGTTGCAACGTTTAATTATCAAGATAGGCATTCTTAATGAAGCGATATCAGTTTTGGTCAAAGACTCTGAATCCAATCACCTTGCTTATCAAGGTGATTGGAGATTCACTCACTGGTTGCTTATCTGCAACGCTTAGCCGTTTGGTTATCGCTGACGGTTTGTGACTCAGTGATGATCAGAGTCAGTAATTTACACTGTAAACACCTTAAACTTTAAAGCGCCCGACCAAGTTATACAGCTCATGCGCACGGCCATTAAGATCTTGGCTACTGGCTTTGTTTTCATTAGCCAGATCGGCAGACTGACTACTTTGGTCAGAAATGACCACAATCCGTTCGGAGATTTCTTGGCCAACAATACTTTGTTCTTCAGTCGCGGTGGCAATTAATGAGTTCATATCCATGATCACACCGATCGATTGCTGAATGCTTTCCAGTGCTTTTGCTGCTTCGCTGGCTTCTTTGACCGTCGATGTGCTGCGGTGTTGACTGGAGTCCATCGCTTTCACTGCATTGTCTGAAGCAGATTTTAACTGCTGAATCATGTTATGGATGTCTTCCGTACTGTCTTGAGTACGGCTGGCCAATTTGCGTACTTCATCGGCGACCACCGCAAAGCCTCTGCCTTGATCGCCAGCTCGTGCGGCTTCAATCGCGGCGTTCAATGCCAGTAAATTGGTTTGTTCAGCAATATCTTGAATAACCACTAAAGAGCTGGAAATATTTTTGACATCGCCTTCGAGTTTAGAAATCACGGTACTGGCTTCGGCGACCTCTTTGGCTAAGGCTTCTACCGAACAAGCCGCAGATTCAACAATTTTATGCGCTTCTTGAGCATTATCTTCCGCTTGTTTGGCCGAATTGGCTGCTTGATTAGCATTATTCGAGATCTCTTGAGCGGTCGTTGTCATTTCAGTCATCGCGGTGGCGACTTGCTCGGTCTCTTCGCGCTGCCCTGTAGCAATAATATCTACTTGAGCTGCGCGTTGCGTCATGGTATCGGTTTCTGCAACCACTTGTTGTCCAAGTTGATGGACGCGTTGGATGATCCCTTGCAGGCTGGCCACAAAAGCATTGAAATTACTGCTTAGGCGGGCAAATTCTGGAATGGTGAAGCTTTCCATCCGAGCGGTGAGATCGGCATCGCCACTGGCAAAAGAGCGAATCGAGTCATCCAGCATATCCAGTGGGCGCATAATGCTGCGGTTTAAGAATAGCGCCATGACTCCGACAATAATGACAATAACAGTGGCAATCGTCGTTAATGTCCAAAGGCTTTGAGTCAGTTGTTGCTGAGCTCGTTTTTCCATGGCAGCAATTTCTGCATCGACATCATCGGTATAAAACCCAGTACCTATGGTTAAATCCCATTGAGGAATATAAATCGAGTAGCTGAGTTTAGGTAAAGGAACGGATTCCCCGGGCTTTGGAAAATAGTAGATGGAAAATTCATCTTTTCTCGCGTTATTAATGATATCTCGAATTAAAAAGTTACCTTGGGCATCGGTCATATTGATGAAGTTATCGCCTAATCCAGCTTTGCTCTGACCAAGGAGAAGGCGAGTTCCCTTGCTGTCATAACCAAAAATATAACCATCAAGTCCAAAGCGAATCTCTCGTAAGATGGTCAGAGCTTCCTCTAAAGGCGCTTGACGACGCAGTAATGGCTCGATTGCGGTACGCGAAATCTCCAAATAGGATTTCAGCTCGGTTTTTTTCATCTCCATCATCGCAAGGCGAGTGTTATTCATCTGCCCTTGAGTCAAACTGCGCGTTTCTGCGAAGGTTGAATAGATCATACTTAAGGCAATCAGTAATAAAGGTACAATCGACAAGATATAGAGGCGCTGGCGTATGGTTAGATTCATGGTGTTTTCCATCTTTCATGATAATTAAGTTCAAACCAACTGAGACCATTTTGCCTGCTTGATCATTTCGTGGCGTAAGAATGATTGGTTATCTTATCGATATCATTGTCAGCGATGCAGGCTATTACCATAATACTAGTGCAGATATTTAACGGTGAATGAAAGATTACTATGTGGTGTCTCACATTTTTATGGTTATCAAAGAGCGGCGACTCGATATCACTTGCTCAAGAAGCCGGACTTTGTGGTCATCTGATGTTCACAACGCTATACGGTGAGAGCAATCCAAGAGCAAGAATCGATGTTTTTGTGTTTCAACACTCTGCCTCTCCTATGCTATAATCCGTGCCCATTTATCGGTAAGAGCCTTAAGCCCCATGAGTTTAAAAAACGATCTGCAAAAATTACACAGCCGCCTTGATACTTGTTCTCATAAGTTAGAATCGGCCAAGACTCGCGGTGACAGCGCTATGGTGAGTAAGTTTACGGATGAAGTTGATCAGTTGACCAAACAAATTAATAGTTTGAAGAACAAAGCAGAATATGAGCTAAACAAAGAGCGCAAAATGCTGGCGGATATGCCGTTTTATCGTGAGTTGACTAAAGAAGAGCAGGCCGATTTAGGGAAGCTGAAAAAATCCGTTAAAGGGCTGGTTATTGTTCATCCTACCACCAAAATTGGTAAAGCCTTACGGGTCGAAGTGATGACTGGTTTTGCGCCTAAACCATTTTAATCGACGGTCGGCCTACTTGTTATAATCCAATCAGTAGGCCGAGGTTCGAGATATTTTAATATCCCATTAACTGTAATAAGTTTTCTGCGGTATGCATCGCTTCCTTACGGTTGGCGATATTCAGCTTTTGATACAGGTTACGAATATGCGTTTTGATGGTCGTCCCTGCCACATCAAGCTCTTGAGCAATCTGCTCATTACTAAAGCCTGAATAAATTAACCCAAGCACTTGCCACTCACGTTGAGTGAGCGGACTGGTTCTAACCAGCTCAGGGATATTGGGATGGTTAATCAGCTTTTCGACAAATTCTTCATCAAAATGAATGGAGCGGCTGCGCTGAGAGGTTGATATCTCCTTAATCAATAGCTGGGCGCGATGGCGCTCTAGATCGCCTAATTCTCCGCGGTGAACCATTTTTTCCAGTAAATGGCCAATTTTTTGTCCATCGATCAGGAAATTACCCACCATGCCCGTTTGATTGGTGAGGCGTAGAGCCTCTTTGAGCTTATCACGAGCGAGTTCATCATCATTGCCGAGCGCGGCGAGCGTGGCTTCAACAATTAAGTTGCGATTTAAGTCGGTCAGTAGTTGGTACTCACTCGCTTGCTGTTGTAAAAATGCTAAGGTTTGTTTCGCTTCCGGATACTGTTCGAGGCAAATTTGTGCGCGAGCAATATTGCGCCATTGCAGTTGGAAGAAATGGTTATAAGCTTTTTCTGGTCGATGGGTAGTGGTCAACCAATGTTCTATCGCGGTTTTATCCCCACGAGCTTGCCAATACAATAATAACGATAATGAGGCGTTCGCCGTCCAGTCGACATGATACTGTGATTGTTTGATCAGGTGATGGACTTGCTCGATATAACGCCCGGCTTTATCCAGTTCTCCACGGCCAACCGCGATACGTGCCAACATTGAATAACTGTGTAAATGTTGACTCGGTGAATGTTGACCAAGCACTTCTAACCCCTTGTGGGCACACTCTTCTGCTTCATCTAAACGATTCCAACACCAGAGAATTTGGGCGCGAATACGCAGTAAAAACTCATGTAAGGGAACTTGGTGTAAATGCTGCTCCTCCACCAGCTTGAAGGCGTTATCTTGCACTTCGAAAGCCGCTTGCACGTAGCCCTGAGCAATTAAGATTTCGCTCTGTTGCAATAAGGCCCAGAGCGCTTGATGGTAGACTTGATATTGCCGTGCCAGTTTTTCGGTTTGTTGCATCATTGATAGCGCACGACTGAGGTGACCAAGAACGTGGTTCACTTCTCCGACAACCGACGTAGCAACAATGCGGCTTCGATATACGGTGCTGTCTAATTGGCTTAATGCCAGTTCAGCGAGGGTTAAGGCTTTCTCGGGCTCATTTTTGTTGATCGCGACTTGAGCCAATAGCGCATTAAACTCACCTTGCTGTTTACTACTGAGTTCGACGTTTAGCGCTTGCATCTCTTGTTCTGCCTGTTCAAGCATCGCGCCCACGGTATCGTAGCGATGTTGGCTTTGTGCCAACCAAGCTTGCAGTAAACAGAGTTTGGGTTCTTTATAAAGCTGTTGTGGCGCGAGGAGATTAATGGCCGACTCAAGGACATTAAGCTCACCTTGGTTGAACATTTTCCAACCATGTTGAGTCAAAATACTCGCTAAAAGATCGGTATCCTGCGCTAAGTTAGCATGACGTAAGGCTTGATGTGGGGTAGAGGCTTCAAGCCAGGCGCGCGCGGCGGAGCGATGTAATTCTTGCTCTTGCTGAGGGATCCGTGCCATGCGTTGATGGGCAAGAAATTCAGCAAATAAATTATGAAAGCGATACCAGTTGTGATCACCTTCTAACGGATAGATAAACAGACCATACCGATTGAGTGATTCAATCATACTTAGGGCATCGTCTCGTTGTGTTAAGGCGCTGACTAAGCTGTCGTTAAAGTGATCCAATACCGAGCACTGCATCAGAAAGTGGCGTGTTTCTTTATCCAGTAAATCAAACACTTCTTCAACTAAGTAATCCCATAAATGGGCATGGTTAAAATGAGCGACCGATTCAACCGACTGGGCTAAGGTGCGCTTTTGATGTTGTGCTTGTAAGGCGATAAGTTGTAATGCTGAAGGCCAACCTTCAACATAATTACGCAGGTTGAGGGCGGTGACGTCATCAATACCTTCCACGACACGCTGGTTGAAAAAACGCGTGGTCTCTTCGGTATCAAACGCCAGCAACTCATTACCTATCTCTATCATTAAATCACGTACACGCAGATTCGCTGTGCCCAGCGGCGGTGTCATGCGGCTGGTGACGACTAGGGTGAGATTATCTGGCATATGTTTCAGGAAAAAGCGCATCGCTTCGTGAATCTCATCATCACTGATCAGATGATAATCATCCAGCACGACAAAGCATTCTTGATCAAACTGAGAAATCTCAGCAAAAACTTCGCTAAACAGTGAGTGGGGCGATGAAAATTGGCGTCGTTCTGCCAATTTTTGCGCATTAGGGCAGCTTTGTTGAGTCGCTTTATTCATCGCTTGCAGTAAGTAATTCATGAAGCGAAAAGGATCATTATCACTTTCATCAATACTGTACCAGCCGACATTCGGTTTATCGGCAAGCCATTGAGCGGCCATGGTGGTTTTGCCATAACCCGCTGGAGAGCGGAAAAGGACCAACTTATAACAAGGGGCCTTTTGCAGGAGTTCTAAAACGCGCGGACGGACAATCGCGTTGTGTAGCCGTCCTGGGCGAGTTAATTTCGATGGAATCCACATGATATTTGTCCCGTCATCGTTAATGACAGCGATGTTACTGGAACTTGCCGCAGACTGTTATTGATCCCAGACGACTTTCTTGCCAAATTCACAGTTCTTCACTAACTACGCCCCCATTATGTGATGCTTGTCACTCATTGGTGAGGTGAATGACCCTGATATTTATCACTTGTACACGAGATACGCTGCAAATTAAGCAACAGAAAATAATGTCATGTGATCATTGTTGCATTTTGAGTAAATGTTTATCTAGCTGTCCGGGTTTTGTAAAAAGAGACCACTATGCTCACTAAACGCGTTGCTGTGATCGTTATCACTCATCGTTTGTTTCTCTGTTTGATCGATGAGAGACAGATCACCTCTACGAGGCTATCGCTGCATCTACGCCCTTGCTTCTCATCCTAATTTGCCATTTCAGTGGGAGGATGTTTTGCGGGAAGAGGCAATGCACGATAGACCACAGATGGATTAAAACCGAAAAGTGAGATTTCTCAATGAAACCTACGCAACAGAAAACTTTTGATAAAGCATTATTTCAAGCAAACGTGAAACGCCACCTTACCGCGACCTATGCGACGACGATTGAACATGCTTCTAGCCGAGTATGGTATTTAGCAATGGGTCAAGCGCTAGCGGAATTGACCACGTTTGATCTACTTGAAACAGAGCAAGACCCACGAATTGTTAACGCGAAAAGTGTTAACTACCTTTCACTTGAATTCTTAATTGGCCGACTAACAGGCAATAACCTGATCAGCATGGGCTTGTATGAGCAGGTTGGCCAAGCAATGAGTGAACTTGGACAGAACCTGACTGATTTACTAGAGGAAGAACGCGATCCGTCATTAGGTAATGGCGGTTTAGGTCGTTTAGCGGCTTGTTTTATGGATTCATGCGCTGCGCAAGAGTATCCAACCGTCGGCTATGGTTTGCATTATGAGTACGGTTTGTTTAAACAATCGTTTGAGGATGGACATCAAAAAGAAGCGCCAGATGCTTGGTGTGGAATTGAGGGCTATCCATGGGAAGTGGCTCGTCCCGATATTAAACAAGAAATTGGTTTTTATGGCCATGTGGAAGTGTATCTCGATCAAGGTAAAGAGAAGCGCCGCTGGGTACCGGGCATGTTGGTACAAGCGATGCCGTGGGATCTGCCTATTGTGGGCTACCAGAGTGAAACCGTTTACCCGTTGCGTCTTTGGGAATGTCGTGCCATTGCACCGTTCTCATTAGAGAGCTTTAATAATGGTAACTATTTTGAAGCGCAGCACGCGCTGATTGATGCGGGTAATATCACCAAAGTACTTTATCCTAATGACAACCACGAAAAAGGCAAAACGCTACGTTTGATGCAGCAATATTTCCACAGTGCGGCTTCAGTGCGTGATATTTTGCGTCGTCATCAAGCGGCTGGTTTCTCGCTACAAGACTTACCAAAATATGAAACCATTCAGTTAAATGATACCCATCCAACCATCGCCATTCCTGAATTAATGCGTATTTTCATTGATGAGCATGATTTGACTTGGGAAGCGGCATGGGAAATCAGTTCAAAAACCTTTGCTTACACTAACCATACGTTATTACCAGAAGCCTTAGAAACGTGGAGTGAATCGTTAATCCAACGCTTGTTACCTCGTCATATGGAGATCATTTACGAGATCAACCATCGCTTCTTACAAGACGTTCGTGCTAAATGGCCTGGTGATGTAACCAAACAGCAAAAATTATCGATCATTCAAGAAGGTTTCCACCGCATGGTGCGTATGGCTAACTTGTGTGTTGTCGGGTCGTATGCCGTCAATGGTGTTGCTGCCTTACACTCTGCGTTAGTGCAACGAGATCTGTTTCCCGAATTCGTTGAGCTTTACCCTGGTAAGATCCAAAACGTGACAAATGGGGTGACCCCTCGCCGCTGGTTAAAATTCTGTAACCCAGGATTAACCGCATTGATCACCGAGAAGATTGGTGACCAATGGCCTGCGGATTTAGATCAGCTTAAAGAGATTGCCAAGTATGCTGATGATAAAGCGTTCCAAAAGCAGTTTATGGCCGTTAAGAAAGCCAATAAACAACGTTTGGCTGATTGGGTAAGCGACAATATGGGTATTGAGCTTGATACCAACGCTATCTTTGATGTGCAGATCAAACGTTTACACGAATACAAACGTCAGCATCTGAATATGTTGCACATTCTTTCGCTCTATCATCGCTTATTGAACGATCCAAAATTTGATATGCAGCCACGCGTGGTGTTCTTTGCTGCGAAAGCGGCGCCGGGCTATCACCTTGCTAAAGAAATTATTTACGCGCTGAACAAGATTGCGGAGAAAGTGAATAACGATCCTCGTGTGAATAACAAACTTAAAGTGGTATTTATTCCTGATTATCGCGTCAGCATGGCGGAAATCATTATTCCGGCAGCGGATGTGTCTGAGCAAATCTCTACCGCGGGTAAAGAAGCATCAGGTACCGGTAATATGAAAATGGCACTGAATGGTGCGTTAACCATCGGTACGATGGATGGCGCAAACGTAGAAATTCGTGAAGAAGTTGGTGATGAGAATATCTACATCTTTGGTTTGGATGTCGATGGCGTTGAATCTTTGAAAGCACGCGGCTACAACCCTTACGATTATTATCAAGCCGATCCACTGTTGAAAGCGTCAATGGATTTACTGCTGGGCGATGAGTTTACACCAGGTGCTCCGGGACAGCTGCGCGCGACTTATGACAGTTTACTGGATGGCGGAGACCCTTACCTCGTACTGGCCGATTTCGCTTCTTACATTCAAGCTCATGAAGCGATGGACAAGCAATATCGTGATCAAGCTGGCTGGGCGAAAAAAGCCATTTTGAATACCGCGCTGGTGGGTAAGTTCAGCTCAGACCGTAGTATTCGAGATTACGTGAATAATATTTGGAAATTAAAAGCGGTTAAACGCTAATTAACCGACTATCCAGCCAAGGAAACTCTTGGCTGGATAACTCTTTTCTTATACACCCTACATGATTTTTGAGGGGTAAGCAGTCCCTTCGGAGAAAGCGATGAAAGAACATAATGCATTAAAACAAGTCGCAGAGATGGCAAGAATTGCCGATAGCTATGTCAGCGCTTGGGGAGACGAGGCCACCGTTTCAGACGACACTATTCGTCGTCTTTTGGCGTCTTTGGGTTACGATACAACTAATGATCAAACGTTATTAGCGTCAGCTCAGAAAAAACATAAAAAAGATGTCTTGGATCCTGTATTGGTGATCTCAGAAGGGGATGCGGTTGAAGTTCCACTCTACCTAGGTGTCAGCGCTCGGGAAAGTGAATTTAATTGGCGGATAGAAACCGAGCAGGGAGAAGTACTTGAAGGCTATCTTCAATCACAAATTGTTCGTGATGAGCGTGCAGAGGGTGGCCCTTTAGTGTTTGCGTTGCCAAGCGGTTTGGCGTGGGGATATCATACTTTATTGGTTACTCGTAAGCGGCGCAAAGCACCGTATACGATGACGCTGATCATCACGCCGCGAGCGTGTTTTAAGCAACCGGCTTTGGTTCAAGGTAAAAAACTGTGGGGACCAAGCATTCAACTCTACACCTTACGTACCCAACACAACTGGGGGATGGGCGATTTTGGCGATCTCAAGCAGCTAGTGGCGGATATCGCTTCGCGTGGCGGTGATTTTGTGGGTTTAAACCCGATTCATTCTCTATTTCCTGCTAACCCTGAAGGGGCCAGCCCTTATAGCCCTTCTTCACGTCGCTGGCTAAATATCCTGTATATCGATGTTAGCTCGGTACCTGAGTTTGCACTCAGTGCTGAAGCTCAGCAACAAGTCGGTAGTCAGGATTTTCAGCAACGTTTGCAAAAAGTTCGTGAAACTCACTGGGTCAATTATACCGAAGTGGCCGAGCTTAAAATGAGTGTCTTGCCGTTACTGTTTAATGAGTTTAAGCGCCGCCATTTGGATAATAATACCGATCGCGCGCGTGCCTTCTTAGCTTTTGTTGAGCAAGGTGGCGAAAGTCTGGTTCACCAAGCCGCATTCGATGCATTGCACACGGATTTGCATGCACAAGATAACCAAGTGTGGGGGTGGCCAGTTTTCCCTGAAAAATACCGTCACTTTGATAATGCGGCGGTGCAAAAGTACATTGAGGAACATCGTGAGCGTGTTCATCTTTATATGTATTTGCAATGGGTCGCCGATACACAAATTAATGAAGTACAAGCGTTAGCTGATGAAAAAGGCATGGCGGTTGGTTTATATCGCGATCTCGCCGTGGGAGTCGCTGACTCTGGCGCTGAAACATGGGCGGATAACGGCAGCTTAGTCTTGGATGCCAGTATTGGCGCGCCACCGGATGTGCTGGGTCCTTTGGGGCAAAATTGGGGCTTGCCGCCACTTAATCCACAAACCTTACACGCCACGGCTTACGATGCTTACATCAAGCTGCTCCGTGCCAACATGAAACATTGTGGTGCGTTACGGATTGACCATGTGCTGGGCTTGCTGCGTTTATGGTGGATCCCGAAAGGTGAAAATGCCACTCAAGGGGCTTACATTTATTATCCAGTGAAAGATATGCTGGCTATTTTGGCGCTCGAATCGCACCGTCACCAGTGTAGCGTGATCGGTGAAGATTTGGGTACCGTTCCTAATGAAATTGTCGCATTGCTGCGCGATGCAGGGGTGCACTCTTACAAAGTCTTTTTCTTTGAAACTTCAAAAGAAGACGGTGGGTTTATTTCTCCGACTCATTATGCCGAGCAATCGATGGCGGCCTTATGTACTCATGATATGCCAACGTTACGTGGTTTTTGGCACTGTGATGATTTGAAAATGGGCCGCGAGATTGGTTTGTATCCTGATGAAGCGCAACTGCAAGAGCTGTTTACGGATCGTTTGAAGTGTAAGCAAGGCATACTGAATTCGGTTGATTGGCACGGTTACTTACCAGCAAGCATTGGACGTGATGCTCAGTTAGTTCCTATGGACTCTTACTTAAGTGAAGCATTGCAACTGCACGTTGCGGCGGGTTCTTCCGCGTTACTCAGCGTTCAGTTAGAAGATTGGCTGGAAATGGATAAGCCCGTCAATATTCCTGGGACGGTGAATGAGTATCCAAACTGGCGTCGTAAGCTATCGATGAACTTGGATGAGATCTTTGCCCGCGACGATGTTAATCGTATTGCGACTAAATTGACCCAGATTCGCGCGAAAGCGAGCCAATAATAAACCGGAGTAGCCGCCTTTGGGCGGCGATGATACTGGCGTTGTTCACTCATCACTGTGCCGTTTCTGTCGATAATACGGCATCTTTTTGAGTTAAGGTTAAGAAATAAACGCTAGGTCACTCCATGTTTTTACTGGGTTAGTTAAGATGTATCAGGCTAAATGATCGAATAAATTCCGAGTGTCTACTACAGCACAAATCGGATCTGTCAAACTCAAGGTCATGGATGCCATGCTAGCAAGCCCGCTCTTCGCGGGCGTTTTTCCTTTTGAGAGTCTTGGTTAGGAGTAAGTATATTGAACCCCGTAAAAAAGAAACCGCTGAAAAAAATCGTTAAGTTACAGCAGACCTATCAACAATTATTGCATGCTGCGTGTGCCGATCCCTTTGCCTTTTTAGGTCCTTATCTTCCACAAGAGCAAGGGGCATTGCGGGTATGGCTGCCTAATGCGGATAAGGTTGAGCTGCTCTTAGATGGTCAACCAAGAATTGCCTTAGAGCGTGATGAGTTCGATGGGTTTATTCTAAAATCCGATCATGATCTGCGGTTTACCCATTACCAACTAGCGGTAGATTGGGCTGGCACAGAGCAAATCATTGATGACCCTTACCAATATCATGCCTTATATGCTGAATTTGAACAGCTGCATACGCCCAAGCAGATGTACCATCATATGGGAGCGCAATTTGTTACCTTAGAGCGTGATGGACAGCAGATCAGCGGAACTCGTTTTTTAGTCTATGCGCCTCATGCTTCAGCTTGCAGTTTAATCGGTGCCTTTAACCACTGGGATGGACGTCGCCATCCGATGCAACGCCTTGATTATGGTATCTGGGGATTATTTATTCCTAATTTACCTGAAGGAACACAATATAAATTCGAACTGAAAGGTCCTCATGGGGAAGGCTTACCTCATAAGGCCGATCCATGGGGTTGCTATGCTGAGCAGTATCCTTCTTTAGCTTCCGTGACTTACGATCATCGCCGCTATCAATGGCAAGATACCCGCTGGCAACAGCGCCCCATTTCCGAAAAGCGCAAACAAGCACTGTCTTTTTACGAGTTGCATCCGGGGTCTTGGAAGCGCGGTGAAGATGGGCGCTTTTTAACTTATCGTGAATTGGCTGATCAGCTAGTACCTTATCTGGTGGATATGGGCTATACCCACGTAGAGTTAATGCCAGTTTCTGAGCATCCCTTTTATGGCTCTTGGGGATATCAGCCGATAGGGTTATTCGCTCCAACCAGTCGTTATGGCACGCCGGATGATTTTAAATATTTTGTCGATCAGTGCCATCAGGCGCAAATTGGAGTGGTGCTAGACTGGGTTCCTGCCCATTTTCCATCCGATTCCCATGGGTTAGCGAATTTTGATGGTACGCCGCTGTATCACGATCCTGATCCTCGCCGTGGCTGGCATCAAGATTGGAATTCCTATATTTATGATTTAGGCCGTGAACATGTGCGCCGCTTCTTAGTGTCTAACGCGCTCTATTGGTTTGAGATGTTCCATATTGATGGCATACGAGTCGATGCTGTTGCTTCTATGCTTTATCTCGATTACTCGCGTAGCCATGATCAATGGATCCCGAACGTTGATGGGGGACGTGAAAATTACGACGCGATTGCGATGTTGAAATGGATGAATGAAGAAGTGTATAAGCATTTCCCGAATGCCATGACCATTGCTGAAGAGTCAACGGCTTTCCCTGGCGTTTCTGCCCCAACCTTTGTTGGGGGGTTAGGCTTTGGCTTTAAGTGGAATATGGGGTGGATGCACGATAGCCTTTCTTATATCAAAGAAGATCCGGTGCATCGTAAATATCATCACAACACTTTAACCTTCCCATTAATTTATGCCTTTAGTGAAAACTATGTTTTATCGCTGTCACACGATGAAGTGGTGTACGGTAAACAGTCGTTGATTTACAAAATGCCCGGTGATGAATGGCAGCAAACTGCGAATATGCGTGCCTATTTGGGTTACATGTATGGTCAACCAGGTAAGAAACTTAACTTTATGGGCGCTGAATTTGCACAAACGGGGGAGTGGAACCACGATGATCAACTGCAATGGTTTTTGTTGGAGTTTGAGCGTCATAAAGGGGTACAAAACTTAGTCCGCGATTTGAACCACTTGTATCGTACACACAGCGCGCTGCACGAACTGGATTGTGATCCTCAAGGGTTTGAATGGCGTCTACAAGATGCGGCTGATGCGAGCATTATCGCTCATGAGCGGATCAATAGTGCAGGTGAGCGCGTGTTGGTGATCACCAATTTTACGCCAGTACCGCACGAAGCGTTTCGTTTAGGTGTCCCTGTCTCGGCCACTTATCAATTGCTCTTGAATACGGATGAAAAGCGATATGGCGGGAGTGGTTTTGACGTTTTATCGGTCGTCAACAGCGATCGTGTGCCGAGCGAAGGGTTAGCACAATCACTGCGGTTACGTATTCCACCGTTAGCGACGTTATTTTACAAACTGAATTAGCAAAAAAAAAAAAGCCAGTCGTAATTGGGCGGCTGGCTATCTATTTGTGAACAAAATATTCACTAACAACGTCAGTTGGCTAGGTGACCCTCGGCTTAAAAGGGTCACTTATTACAATACAATTACCGTGCCAATATTTTTTGGTGACAAAACCAGCAAAATGGACTGATTTTCGCAGTTTTATAGCGTCGTGTTTCATAATTGCATTTGCAAATTGCAATTGAGAGGCAGTTCGCAAAAAATCCGCCTCATTCAACATCCTTACATTACGTTCATCAAATAAGCGCCAAGCTTGAGAGTAAGAAAATCCCTAAGGTACAACTGATAAAAGAAAACACCGTCGTTAAGGCGATAATGTTTGCAGCGAGTGGTGCATTTCCTCCCATCGCTCTCGCCATGACATAGCTTGCGGCAGCGGTTGGTGCTCCAGTCATTAATAGAATAATCCCGACATCCATACCCCGAAAGCCAAACCATAATGCAGCGCTGGTGATCAACAGCGGTGACCAAAGCAGTTTGTAGCGAGTCGCAAACCAAGTCGATCGGGAATCATTTTTTAGTGATTGGATATTCAGTGAGCCACCGGTGCAGAGCAAAGCAAGAGGCAGAGTCATGTTGGCAAAATAGTGTCCTGCTTCGCTGATCATAGTAGGGATCGGTAGCGCTATCGCATAACACAATACCCCAAGTAGGATAGCGATAATCAACGGGTTCTTCGTCAATGTTTTGAGTATCGTTGTGAGTGCCTTCGTTCCTTGTGTTTCGCCTTTTGGCGTTAAAGCGATCACCGCTTGAATATTATATAGCACCGTTGTTGTTGCGACATAAATCGCGGCTAATGCGACCCCACTATTACCATATAAATTAGCAACATATGCCAAGCCTATGATGGCGGTATTGGCTCGAAAGCCGCCTTGAATGATCACGCCTTGATCTTGAGGATGATGAAATTGTCGCTGAGTCATCCAGCAGGTAAACAAGAAAAAAATAAAATTAGCAACGAGCCCAAAAACAATCAAGGACAGACTGGAAGAGAAGTCATGCTCGGCTCCGACAATACTGAGAAAAAGCATCGCCGGGAGTGTGACTTGAAAAACCAGTTTTGAGGCAACATCAATAAAATTATCGTTAATCAACTGCACACGCTTGAGTAATACCCCCAACAGTAACATTAAACAAATCGGGCCGGTAATGGAGGCTGAAAATTGCAGTTGGGTGATGAGCGCTTGCATGATGGACCTTCCAATGGAGAGAGTTTTCATTCTTTCATAGATAAGCAAGAGCGAGAATAGCCAATCCATAAAATCTCTCTTTTGCTAAGGGGGAACCTTTGTTTAAGTCACGCTTTGTTGTGCAAACTTTGTTAATGATTTTCGTGCTGAGAAGCGCATTCATTTCAAGCTGTTAAATTGTTGCCCATAGTTTTGATAAGGTTAACAATTTCGCAATAATAATTATCCTCTCGTTTGAATCTATGGGATCATGTTGGCTGCCGTTTGGCCCGATAAGGAAAAATAATAATGAATCGAAACGAGAATGTCCCATTGCCCAACAATACCCGAGAATGGTTATTCAACCGCAACAGCTTGATTGTGTTAGCGGATATTGCCCTGTTTTTTATCCTACTGAATAACTTACCTTTTGCCCCTAATGTCGTCCTTGGATTGAGCATTTTAGCGTTTATCGCTGTGCTATGGTTAACCGAAGCGTTGCATGTCACGGTAACTGCGATTTTAGTGCCGATATTAGCGGTGATATTTGGAGTATTTGAAACTCAGGCTGCGCTGAATAGTTTTGCTAACTCGATCATCTTCCTCTTTTTAGGCGGATTTGCGTTAGCGGCCGCGATGCATCGTCAAGGGCTGGATAAAGTCATTGCTGATAAAGTGTTAATACTGGCACGTGGGCGCTTTAGTGTCGCGGTGTTCATGCTGTTTGGTGTCACGGCTGGTCTGTCAATGTGGATCAGTAATACGGCCACGGCGGCGATGATGCTACCTTTAGTGCTTGGTATTTTAAGTAAAGTTGACCAAGACAAAGGCCATAATACTTATGTATTTGTGCTGTTAGGTATTGCTTATAGTGCCAGTATCGGTGGTATTGCAACGATTGTTGGTAGTCCTCCGAATGCGATTGCCGCCGCTCAAGTGGGGTTATCCTTCTCTGAGTGGATGCAGTTTGGTTTGCCGACGACTATCGTCATGTTACCTATTGCGATGTTGCTACTTTATTGGATGCTTAAACCCGATCTAAAAGGGCAGTTCGAGCTCAATCACGAGACAGTGAGTTGGGATAAAGGGAAAGTGGTGACTTTGGCCATTTTTGCCTTGACCGTTTCATTGTGGATATTCAGTAAACCGGTTAATGAACTTCTCGGTGGTTTTAAAAGCTTTGATACGATCGTCGCCTTAGGCGCGATTGTTCTGGTCTGTTTTGCACGAGTAGTTCACTGGAAAGATATTGAAAAAACCGCCGACTGGGGTGTATTACTGCTGTTTGGTGGTGGTATCTGTCTTAGTAATATTCTTAGACAGACCGGAACCAGCGTGTTTCTGGCCAATGAACTGAGCTCGATGATTTCAGAGTTAAATATTTTACTGATTGTTATCGTGATTGCGGCTTTTGTGGTGTTTTTAACGGAGTTTGCCAGTAATACGGCCAGTGCCGCGTTATTAATTCCGGTGTTTGCTGGTGTTGCTGAAGCTTTAGGTGTTTCACCCGTGATACTGTCGGTGTTGATTGCGATAGCGGCATCGTGTGCCTTCATGCTCCCTGTGGCAACGCCACCGAATGCGATTGTGTTTGCGACCGGGCACATTAAACAGAGTGAAATGATGCGAGTTGGGATGGCATTGAACATCGCTTGTATTGTGATTTTATCAGCGATTGCGATGTTATTCTGGAATTAATCAGCACCGCTCATCATCTCTGCTGTTGAAAACAATAAAACCCCAAGTTTATCTCTGAATACTTGGGGTTTTATTATGGGCGAATATCGCGATGGTTACTGATTAATAAAGCGTTTGAACTTTTCTTGAGTGGCAGCATCAGCCTTGTTGTACCAGAAATACAGCATCTCTTCGGCGGTATTATCGATCGCCTGTGGGGCTTTTATGTTGTTGGAGACTGAAGTGGTGGTGACGATGGCTGCGGGGCCTCCTGTTCGATTGTATTCCAACAATTCTTGTTGATAGTTACGCCCTATTTGCATCCCGGGTTTGATCAGTCGATCTTGCTGGAGAGCAACAGACTGCCCGTTAGAATCTTGCAGTGACCAAGTCAGATGACGGATATTGTTTTCCGCGTCAACGGCGTTACGGTAGGTTGGTAGACCAAAGGTTAGATTGGTCTCTTGCGCAGAAAAAGTCGCAACAATCACTTCACTTTCTACTTGAATACGATCATTACCTTGTGTGAAATAAGGCTGGTAGCGGAAGACGATCTGTTGCTGTCCATCTTCTAAGGTTAATGTTTTCTTTGCAGAAAAAAAACCGCCAGAAACTGCAGGTTTCTCTCCATTAACTACCAACATATTAATACTATCAGGAATATCAATGGTGACTTTAGCTAGGGTTGCGGCACTAAAAACAATCGCAAAAAGACACGATAATGGCTTGATGGCATTCATCTATTTTATCCTATTGATTACTTGAAGAAGGGAAGACTGTCAGGGTGCCGCTTGTCCGTGATAAAAGCAAGTTTTCACATCGGCAATCAGTGAGCGTTCATCAAAATATCATCTTTCGATTCGCTTCAATATACGCTCACCGAACCTTAATATGAAACGATGCGAGCATAGTCCAAAATAGCCGTTTTTCTACTCTATACGATAGAAAATCCGTTTTTTTGGCTGAAGATTGCCTTTAGCATGTAACACGTTGAATGTGTTCCATTCATTGCTCGTTGTGCCTCGTAAACTCTGGAACTCCATTTTTCAAACGCTCACAAGTATCAAATACTGTCTCAGATGTTTAATCAACCATAAGAGAGACAGATATGAAGCGTACTATTCTGTGTTCGGCGGGGATGGCTTTTGCCTTATCGCTAAGTAGCACGGTAATCGCAGCGCCAAGCGCGCCAAGTATTGATGTATATGGGTCAAATAACCTGCAGTTTTCTAAAATACAGTTAGCAATGGAAACGACCGCGGGTTATCACCAAATGGTGCAATATCGTGAACAAGCGCCGATCTCGATTACCTTTAACCAATGGAGCGGTGAACGCGGGCACACTTATAAAATTTTATTTGATGGTGTGGAAGTGGCTTCTGGGCCGATTAGCGGGAGTCAAACCACCGCCAACTTCACCTATGATAAAGGTGGCCGTTATCAGCTCCAAGTTGCAGCCTGTGATGATTCTGGGTGTACGACCAGTGCGCCAGCAGAGTTAATTCTGGCTGATACCGATGGTTCACACCTTGAACCTCTGACCATGAACGTTGATCCGAATAATAAATCCTATTCATTGGACCCAGATACGGTCGTTGGTACCTATTTCGTTGAGTGGGGCATTTATGGTCGTAATTATACGGTGGATAATATTCCTGCCCATAACTTAACGCACATATTGTATGGTTTTATCCCTATTTGTGGTCCGAATGAGTCAGTCAAATCGGTCGGTGGTAATAGTTATAATGCCCTGATGACTGCGTGTCAGGGGGTACCTGATTACGAAGTGGTGATCCACGACCCTTGGGCGGCATACCAGAAAAGTTTTCCTCAAGCAGGACATCAGTACAGTTCGCCGATCAAAGGTAACTATGCGATGTTAATGGCACTCAAGCAGCGTTATCCCGACTTAAAAATCTTGCCATCGGTTGGCGGATGGACGCTATCCGATCCTTTCTATGATTTCACGGATAAAGCGAAACGCGATACGTTCGTGGCATCGATGAAACGTTTTTTACAGACATGGAAGTTTTATGACGGTATCGATATTGATTGGGAATTCCCCGGTGGCAATGGCGCGGCCCCCGATTTAGGCGATCCGATCAATGATGGACCGGCTTATATCGCCTTAATGCAAGAGCTACGAGTGATGTTGGATGAACTTGAAGCGGAGACCGGTCGTTCTTACGAGCTCACTTCTGCGATAGGTGTCGGTTTCGATAAAATAGAAAAAGTCGATTATGGTCAGGCAATTCAATATATGGATTATATCTTTGCGATGACCTACGATTTTTATGGTGGTTGGAATAACGTCCCTGGTCATCAAACGGCACTGTATTGCGGTAACTTTATGCGCCCAGGTCAGTGTGATGGAACAGGCATTGATGAAAACGGTGAACCGTATAAAGGCCCTGCTTACACCGCGGATAACGCAATTCAATTATTGCTAGCCCAAGGTGTACCAGCCAATAAGCTTGTTCTTGGGGCTGCGATGTATGGTCGAGGTTGGCAAGGTGTGATGCCGGCTTCGTTGACCGATCCTACCGATCCGATGACAGGGGTTGCGACCGGCAAATTAACGGGCTCAACAGCGCAGGGAGTCTGGGAAGATGGTGTCATTGATTATAAGGGCCTTAAAGCGTATATGATTGGTGATAATAACCAAGGGATTAATGGCTTTGAATACGGTTATGATGCCCAAGCCGAAGCTCCTTGGGTATGGAATCGCACTACAGGAGAATTGGTCACGTTTGACGATCCGCGCTCGATTAAAGCCAAAGGGGCTTATGTTCGTCAGCTAGGTTTAGCCGGTTTATTCTCATGGGAAATTGATGCGGATAACGGCGATATTCTTAATGCCAAGCATGAAGGGCTTGCTCAAGGATCGAATCCACCAGTTAATCGCGCTCCGATTGCTGATGCAGGTATGGCACAAACTGTTATCGCTCCAGCGACCGTAACCTTAGATGGCAGCGCTTCCAAAGATACCGATGGCACGATTGCCAGCTATTACTGGGAACAAATTGCTGGGCCAACCGTGCAACTCAGTGATGCGAATCAAGCTCAGGCGAGTTTTTCGATTGGTGAAGTCACTCAAACCGAAACCTTACGTTTTAAGTTAACCGTAACAGACAATGAGGGAGCGAGTGGTTCCGCAACGGTTCAAATTACCGTTAAAGCCGAAGACGGTGGTGTGGAAAATACGCCTCCCGTTGCGATTGTCTCTGCGCCTTCTGAAGTGAGAGCTGGTGAGCAAGTGTTGGTTGATGCTTCGGCATCTTATGATGCGCAGCAAGAGACGCTGAGCTTTGATTGGCAGGTACCAACTGGGCTTGAAGTTCAGATCAATGGCAGCCAACTGAGCTTCACCGCGGGTTCTTATTCCGTTGATACCACGCTTAACTTTACGGTAACGGTCAGTGATGGTGAGTTGAGTAGCTCAGCATCCGTTTCAGTCGTCGTTTTAGCGACCAGCAATAATGATCAGTGTGACAATCTATGGAATGCCTCTGCCGTTTATGTCGGTGGTAACCAAGTAACATGGGCTGGTAAAGTGTGGGAAGCTAAATGGTGGACACAAGGGGATGATCCTGCTCAATCCGGTGCTTGGGGGGTATGGAAAGAGATAGGTGTTGCGGACTGCGCTACCCAATAATGTCTCATTACCGCTCAATGAGTGACATTGATCGGTAGATTGACAGGCTTTGCCTTAGGGTAGGGCCTGTTTCTTTTTTTGCGTTATCTCCTGACAGGTGATGCTCAGTTTCTTTACTTCACTCACACAATCGACCCAAATCGCTAACCTTTCTCAATCATGAACTATAATTTTTTGATGCGAATAAACCATTTCGTAGAGAGTCTCTCATTTATTTCTAGCCTAAAAATTATAATGCAGGATGCCGAAAACAAATAAATAAGCGCTTCTCACACGAAGCACAACAAGGTCATAACGGGGATAGCGTATGTTTAAAAACCTTTCACTAAAGAATAAGTTGGCTATCTCAGCCAGTATTGCCATCATCGTCGGTGGCGTATTGGTTGAAGCCGTATCGTTTAATGCCGCACTCGGGCGATTGGATATCGAAATCGAGCAACGTTTGCAAAGTGCGACCTCTTCTTATAATCAATACGTTTCTGATTGGCTGGTCTCGAAAGAGCGAGCGCTGACCTCTCTATCACAAGAGGTGAAACCAGAGGCGATTGTTACCCACCTTAAACAGGTTAAGCACTCCGCCGATTTTGATAATGTCTTTTTGGCTTATCCTGATGGCTCACAACAGAATGCCAATGGTGTAGTATTACCACCAGGCAATAACGATCCTCGCCAATGGGGATGGTACATTAACGCCAAAGCTAACCCCAATGCCGTGTTCATGGATAATCCTACCGTCGCTGCGGCGACGGGAGCCAATGTGGTTTCTCTTGGTAAAGCGATCAATTTACATGGTCAAACATTAGTGCTTGGCGCCGATGTGGAGATCACCGATATTCTCAATAGCATGAAGCAAACCATTTTGCCCGGTTCTGGTTATATGTTTATTGCTAATCAACAAGGCAATATTTTTACTCATGCGAATACTCAGTTATTAAATAAGAATGTCAGTGAGTTGGGACTGAATTTTCGCGATATTCAAACGGCACAGCGGTCTGGTCAATACAGTAAAGTGATGATCAATGGTCAAGAGAATGTGCTATTTGCACGTGCGATTGAAGGCACAGCGTTAAGTACGGTGATTGTTATCAATTATTCATCGTTGATTGCTCCTCTCTTTGATGCGCTATGGGGACAGTTGTTGGTTACCTTTTTAGTCGTTGTGGTCTGTACGGTCTTATTCAATGTGCTGTGTAATATTTTATTCCGTCCTTTAAATAACGTTTCTCATGCTTTAGAGCAAATCGCCAATGGGAGCGGTGATTTAACCCAACGTATTCAGGTTGAAAACAACGATGAAGTGGGAAAACTAGCAGAGAGCTTCAATACTTTTGTAGCAAGCTTACAACAACTGATTGGTCATATTCGTCAGCAATCTGAGCAATTAACCGCGCAGTCTGAGCATGGTGCGCAGCGAGCCAATCAATCGGCTTCTGAATTAAGCCTTCAGCAGCAAGAAGTCACCATGGTCGCAACAGCGGTGACCGAAATGGCATCGGCGACACAAGAAATTGCCTCTCACGCTGAGCAAACCGCTCAAGCAGCACAGAATTCAGCCACCAGCACCAATAATGGCCGTACTTTAGTGCTTAATACCAAGTCGTCGATTCATCATCTTGCTAAAGAGGTGACGCAAGCCAGCTCGGTTATTTCAGCCCTTAATCAACACGCACAAGAAATCTCCACCGTGTTAGCGACCATTCAAGGTATTGCTGAACAAACGAACCTATTGGCGTTAAATGCCGCGATTGAAGCGGCGCGAGCAGGCGATCAAGGGCGAGGTTTTGCGGTGGTTGCTGATGAAGTTCGAGTATTATCACAGCGCACTCATACCTCAACCGAAGAGATAAAATCGACCATTGATACGCTGCAAGAAACGACTAAACGAGCCGTTGCATTGATGGAAAGTAGCTCAAGTTTGGCGAATAACTCTGTTGATGATGCCGATAAAGCGACACATGCATTAGAAGAAATCAATGCTGCGGTTGCTCTGATCAGTGACATGGCGACCCAGATTGCGACAGCGGCGGAGGAGCAAACGCACGTTACGGGTGAAATTACCCAAAATGTGACGGCGATTAAAGACGTGACTGAGCAGTTAGTGGAAGGGGCTGAAGATAGTTTGAGCCAATCGAATCAATTGAAGCAGCAAGCCGCCGAGCTGAGCGCGAAAGTGGCGACGTTTAAAGTGGGTTAGTTGACGCTTACCGCCTTCGCTTTGCAAGGCATACATTTGACCTAATCGGTCATTAAAACGGCCCCTCAGTATAGACTCAGGGGCCGTTTTATCGTTCGTGTGCTTTTATTTATTGATGAGTTACCGTTTGTGAGTAACGACGGGATGGACGGGTAAAGAAAATCGCCACAATCGCCGCAAAAGCTAATGAAAAGCAGTAATAAGAGTGAGCTACAATCTCCAAGGGAGAGAGTTGGAAAATCGATCCAAGTAAGAGTACTTGTGCCCCATATGGCAGGATACCTTGCATCACACAAGAAAAAATATCCAACAAACTTGCCGAACGACGTGGTGTCACCGCATGCTCTTCGGCTAGCTGACGAGCAATACCACCAGAGACGATGATAGCAACCGTATTGTTAGCCGTACAGGTATTGACCATTGCGACTAAACCAGCAATACCTAACTCACTAGCGCGACTTTGCGCTGCTGGGGTTTGTTTTTTGGCTAAGCGCTGGATCCAACGGCTCACCAGTTGAGTTAAAAAAGCGAGTCCTCCTTGGCGACGCATCAGTTCACTTAAGCCACCAATCAACATCGACAATAAGAAAATCTCCTGCATATTGCCAAAGCCACGGTAAATATCTTGTCCAAAATTCGTTAAGCTATAGTGATCACTGTGCCAAAGCCCGACACTACCAGCCAATACAATGCCTACGGTTAAGACAACAAAGACATTGATCCCCGAGATAGCCAGCACCAAAATCGTCATATAAGGCAATACTTTCAACCACTCAATAGCAGAAGTATCAGGGGTTTGTGTTGCGGTACTGCTAAACGCGAATAAGATTAATGAGAAAAAAGCGGCGGGGAGAGCAATGCGAATATTTTCACGAAATTTATCGCGCATTTCACAGCCTTGTGAACGCGTGGCGGCGATGGTGGTATCTGAGATGATGGATAAGTTGTCGCCAAACATCGCACCGCTCAATACGACTCCAGCGGTTAATGGGAGGCTCATACCGGATGACTGAGCAATGCCTAATGCCACTGGCGCAACGGCGGCAATGGTACCCATTGATGTGCCCATCGCCGTGGCGATAAAGGCCGAAATAAGAAAAATCCCCGGTAAAATCATTTCACTTGGGATGGCTGATAGTCCCAAATTTACCGTTGCATCAACCCCACCAGACGCTTTTGCTACCGCGGCAAAGGCGCCGGCCAATAAGTAAATCATACACATTGCAATAATATCTTGGTGCCCAACGCCACGCAAAAACTGCTCGATAGCGCGATTCAGAGATTCTTTACTCAGCAAGAGCGCGATGATCACGGCAGGTAAAATGGCGATAGGAGCGGGGAGTTGATAAAACGCAAACTCAACCCCTTGAAACGTGAGATAAGTACCGACACCAATAAAGAGCGCAAGAAACACGAGTAGAGGGAGTAAGGCGATCGCCGATGGTGTAATGGGAGTAGATGAGTTTGAAGACATGGAACAACAACTTTAATGATCAACAACAAGGAGACGCAGCCTAATCGTTCCAGTAGGGTTTGTCAAATTTAGCCATCTAAACATCTAGATTCTTATATGTCTTTCATTGCACTATTGAATGGATAAGATAATGCGATTTTTTCATCTAATTTTCCCATGGTTTGAGAAAGCAATGCTTTCAATCGTTTAGAATTCTCGATATATAAGAATGTAAGTTTGAGCGATAAAGCAATAAAGGCTAAAAAGAACAACATGAATGAAGCAAAAACAACAACCAGTCAGGTTAATGAGAAATCGCTGCAGTTATTGATGCAAGTTGCCGTTAATCATGAACCGGTTTCGGCTAAAACGTTAAGTGATCAACTGCAAGTGCCATTGAGTAGCTTATATCGGCATCTGAAACTGCTTAAAGAGTGGAACTTAATAGAAGAAAGCCCACACGATAAAACGTTAATTATTGGCCCTGCGGCCCTGCTGCTTATGCACAGTTATGAGACCAGTCAACATAATTTAGATGCAGTGGAAGCGGTGCTAAGTCGTTTACAGAAACAGACTGGTGAAATGGCGGCCTACATGGTTCCGGTGGGATACCGAGCTTTGTGTGTCAGCCAAAAAGAGAGCATGCAGGCACTTCGATGCAGCTTCGTCCAGGGTCAAAGTCAACCCCTGCTTCGAGGTGCCTCATCTAAAGTGATGTTGGCGTTTATGCCTTCTCAGCGCTGTGAAAAAATACTGCGCTATTTTGGTGAAGATCATCAAATGGAAAAATGGCAAATCGAATTAGAGAAAATTCGTCGCCATGGTTATGCCGTGAGCACCTCTGAAATTGATCCTGGGGTTTCTGGGATCAGCGCTCCGGTAATGAAAGGGAGTAAATTGATCGGGGCGATTTCTGTTATGGCACCGGCTCATCGTGTCGAGACCCATCGGCAACGGATCATTTTACATGTATTACAGGCCGCGCGAGCGTTGCCACCAGAGAGGTAATTCATCATGCTCAGTCTATTCAAACGCTACCGTCTCAGTCGTCCTGAGCCTCAGTCGATGTCTGCTTTTACGTTTTGTACTGTGTGCGAACAGATAAAGCCAATGTCTCAAGTAGAATTTGAATTGGCTCAGCAAAGTTTAGAATTTGCCGCCGATTGGCTTTACCAACAAGGTATCCATGCCCACTACGCTGATGCTGGTCATTTAGTCTTACATGATCCTGCCGATACTCGTTTTCGTGACTTGCTCAGTCATCATTTTACCTTGCATTCTATTCCGGTGATATTGGGCAATTGCCATGAATTGTTGCTCAATGCCTTGCCGCTGTTAGCGCTCGATAATGACGAACTCGGGATTATTCATATTGGCCATGAATTTGAATTAAAACAGACTTTAGATCGTCAAGTTGGGTCTGCTTATCATTTTGCATTATCTCGTTATGCTCAGACGCGGTTACTCTATTTAGGGATTGATGCCCAGCGAGTAAATAGCCAAACTTTAGATTATGCAGAAGATTTAGGTTGCGATTGGTTAACCGATCAAGAATGTCATTTTCGGCAACGAAACCAAGTCAAAAGCCAATTGAATCATTATATTGAGCACTGTGACCAATTGCTGATTTCTATTGATCTTGCTTCATTAATCCCATTGAATCGATTAGATGAGCATCATGTTATTGATTGCCAAATGGTGCTGCGTATGCTTCGTCAGCTTGTTCTCTCTGGTAAAGTAAAAATGATTCAGTTAATCGGAGCCAAAGATAAGTTGATCTACTCTAAGGAGACGAAAGCGATTATTGATGAGTTGAATCGTTTGTCTGTTGATATGGCTGGTTGAGCGTTTAAAGTGATGACGTTTTGTCTAAGAACAAGTACCGTGATTAGGCGTTGATTATTGTGTAACCGTCGAAGATCGCGTTTTTAAAAAATTGACAAAGAAATGAATAGAGTTTGATAGAAGTGGATAAAAACTCGTTTACACTCCCTAGCTTCAAAGTGGAGGTGTAAACGTGTTGAAGCAACCAATTACTCAATCTAAATTTGGATTGATGCTATTTATAGCGCTCATGCTGCTATTAATCCCCATCAGTCTTGTCGGGACACAAGTCAACTTATTCGCTTTAGACGATGATCGTCTGACCCAATGGCTGGTCTTACTTACTCACTCTGCCGGTAAAGAAGGGTTTTTGCTGACTTTAGTGGTACTGATTGGTTGGACTTGGTATCGCGTGCCTGAGTGTCGACGCCAATGGTTAGATAAAGCGATGCAACTCGGGGTACTGTTAGTTCTGGCGATGATCCTAAAAACAGGCATCAAACACGTGACTCAAAGCCCTCGTCCTTACACTGAAGTGATGACTCAATCACTCACTCTGCCTTCTCCGCAACACTTTTATCGCTTAGATGCCCAGCAACAAGCGTTAGCCATGGAGCAAATGAACGGTAAAGTCTCTTCGGCACGTTTAGCAGTGTGGGAACAAGAGCGAGATTACTCTTTCCCTTCAGGCCATACCGTGTTTGCTGCACTCTGTTTGCTGTTTTTTGGTGGTATTTGGTTAGAGCAAAAACATCGATTAAGCGCTTTGCTATTATTAGCTTGGAGTGGCTCTATCGCTTTTTCTCGCTTATGGGTTGGTATGCATCGGCCTGAGGATTTATTTGCAGCGGTTTTGTTAATTGGTGCCTTGTATCTCTTCGTTCCGAAACGGTATCCTTGGGCTTGGCGCTATTTACCGTCTTTTTTACGTTATCAAAAACAATAAAAAATGGGCATTACGCTAATGCCGATCAGTTAAGAGATAAATGATCGGTTGAACGATCCTACAGATGGCTTATAAAGGCTCTAAGTTCCTAAAACTTTGAGCCTTTTATTTTGCAATTAACTACAGCCCTAACACTCGCCAAGCGTTACGCCCCCAATACTGAACAACTTGGAAAACTCAGTGACATTCTTTGTCCTGATTTCATCAACCAATGCTTAGAAGCTTCCGGTGTGGCCACTATTCGTAAACGTCGTATCCCTCTCGACATGGCCGTTTGGGCGGTCGTTGCTATGTCGCTTTACCG
>NZ_WXWK01000057.1:0-37397 GCF_009904835.1 Vibrio sp. V33_P6A3T137
GCTTGCGCTAGCGACTGCTCTGCATCTGTCACAACTTGCTCAAGTGACGCTATCCGCGCTTTTTGCTCTTCTGCTATCGATGCTTCAAGCAGCGCGGTCGACTCTGCAAGCTCTGACTCAGCTGTGCTTTTTACTTCATCAATGCGACTGATGAGTGATTGATTTTGCTCACTCATCTGCGACTCAAGCAGCTGCTTTGCTTGCGCTAGCGACTGCTCTGCATCTGTCACTACTTGCTCAAGTGACGCTATACGCGCTTTTTGCTCTTCTGCTATCGATGCTTCAAGCAGCGCGGTCGACTCTGCAAGCTCTGACTCAGCTGTGCTTTTTACTTCATCAATGCGACTGATGAGTGATTGATTTTGCTCACTCATCTGCGACTCAAGCAGCTGCTTCGCTTGCGCTAGCGACTGCTCTGCATCGGTCACCACTTGCTCAAGTGACGCTATCCGCGCTTTTTGCTCTTCGGCTATCGATGCTTTTAGCTCAGTGCTCGACTCAGCTATGGCTTTAGCATTGTCTGAGCTGACTTTATCTAAACGTATCAGCGATGCTTGATGTTCATCTTTTGCTGCAAAAAGCTGCAAAAGCGAGCGAGCATGACTGCTTAACTCGTCACTGTGCGCATTGATTTTTTGCTGAGCGTAAGAGAGCGAGATTTTCTCTGTCTCGTACTCACCGGTGCGAATGTAGTCTTGAAAGCTGGCCATGAGCTGATCATAGCCTTTGGCTTTATCGCCTTTGTTTTCAAGCTCGGTCACACTAAAAACGGTTTGCGAGATCTCCCCTGCCAAAGCATTAATTTTTTGCTCGGCAGCGTTGAGCTGGCTCGCTTGCTCGCTAAGCTGGTCGTTGGTACTTCCTGGAGCTGCGTTATAAGCAATGACTAAGCTAGTGATCGTTGATTCGCTAGCATCAATCCATTGCTGAGCTGCGTTGGCTTTTTCGACCGTTTCGCTATCATCAAGTTGCTTGAGCGTTGCGCTGATCTTGTATGTTGCATCAAAGCCATCGATTTCTTGGCGAACGTCAGTCAGTTTGAGCGAATTTTCGTTCCAGTAGTCCTGCGTGACATAGACTGACCAGCGCGCATTTGCGGCATCAAGCTCCTGCTCTGCCATCGCTAGACGATAAGAGACGTCTTGCAGCTGTAGCTCAGCGGCGGATGGTTTGCCGATTTCGATACTGTCAATCTCAGCGTCCATATCAATACGCAGAGAGGTGACTTCTCCCGTCCAGCCGTCGCTTACTGACAGCTTGACGAGCACGAGCTCAAAATTATCAGTATCGCCAGGATGTTTGATGACAACATTTTGCGCGCCGCCATTCCAGGAAAGCCGGCCATTTTGACTGGCTTTTAAGCGCAAGCGTAGCACTGGGTTTTCGTCCGCATTAAACGCAATGTTACTGCGCTCAAACTGGTTGCCGATGATCGTTGACGATGCTTCGACAAATGTTGCTCCGGTCCAACCTTCTGCGCCCGAATTGAACTGCCAGCTGTAAGCCGGTGTAATCGCATCTAATGCGCCCGAAACGATTTCGCTCACTTCTGAGTAAGAAGCTTTTTGCGAGATTTTACTCGCGTTAAGCTCAATCGCCGCCTTAGCTTCAATCAGTTGCTTTCCGGTTTCAGTTTCTAAGCGCTCTATCTGCTGAGCTGTGATTGCGACCGTGGCCGCAACGCCGTCGATCGCAAGTTGAGCTTCGCTGTATTTGGCTTCTGTGTACGCAAAAGCGCGATTAACAATGATGCCAGTTTCGGGATTGCGATAAACGACAGCATCAACCAGCGTTTCACCTTCTAGCAATCGGCGTTCATGCTCTTGCATAAACGCTTGCATCGACGATGCCATCGAAAACGAGCTCTTCGATAGATCCTGAGCTGTTCTTGATAGCGAGCTGAGCTGAATATTCACGCTTTCTGCTGTGCTTTTTAGCTCATCACGCACATCGTCGATAGTGATCGCGCTGTCATTGAATCGCTGATCAACTTCATCGCTCAGCTCTGATACCGAGTCACGTATCGCTTGCGACTCTTGCTGCGCCGCTTTCGATACTGCATCAACTTCATCACTTAGTTCTGATACCGAGTCGCGTATCGCTTGCGACTCTTGCTGCGCCCCTTTTGATACTGCATCAACGTCATCGCTCAGCGCTGATACCGAGTCGCGTATCGCTTGTGACTCTTGCTGCGCCGCTTTCGATACCGCATCAACTTCATCGCTCAGCTCTGATACTGCATCGCGTATCGCTTGTGACTCTTGCTGCGCCGCTTTTGATACTGCATCAACTTCTTCGCTCAGCGCTGATACTGAAAGATCCAGCTTCTCATCGATCGATTCGATGGATTCATCAAGCGAATCAAAGTGGTTGTTTAAATGCTCATCTAAGATGTCGCGAGTGATCTTGCCGTCGAGAATATCCAAAATCACCGACGCGTCATTGGTCGTAGTAGCTGTGACGGTTTGAAAGCGACTTTGGCCAACAGCATTGACAGCGCGAACTTGGAACTGGTACTCAGTGTCTGGTGAAAGCCCTTCGAGCTGCCATGCAACGCCACGGCCGCGCAGTTCGCCATCAAACCAGAACTCGTACTCTGTTCCCCACGCGAGGCTTTGCGACCGTGGCCGCAAAATGACGTAAGTGTTACCCGCGTCCACTTCGACAGTGAATTCCGCGCTCGGCGCAGTAATGTCAGCGTCAAGCACAGACCAGCCGGATGCGGCCACGGCCCCAATCGCGCGGACCGCAAACGTGTAGCGACCGCTAAGCAGAACTGGTACATCAATGAAGTTCAATTTGGTGTTTTGCTGCCAAATCACTTCATCATTTCCGGTGATGCGTACATCGTAGGACTCAATGAATCCCGCTGGCGAAGACCAGCTCAGGCGACCGACGCTTTGCGTGCTTTCCGAGCGCGCAAAAGAAAGGCCGCTAGGAGCGGCCACTTGGTTTGGGTTCGGAAGTTGAGTGTTTGGGTAATCTGGCTTCGGCGGCTTAGGGTGCCACAGATAGTTGCTGTCTTGATATTCAACTAGCTTGAGTTTAACGTCGCGCTCTGTGTACTCAATTTCGCGCACAGAGAAAGGCTTTGCTTCCCAGCCACGAAGCTTTGACTCGAACGTGACAACGTCCATCTCTTCAAGTTGTTCGCCGACAAAAAAGTTAACCGACACATTGAGCGTCATGCCGTTTCGGCTTTGACGGGCCAACACCTCAGCGTATTGATGCGCTGATTTGTAGTTATCGATGCCTTCGACCGTTTCCTCTTTGGTCAGTGGGACGTAGTTGTCTTCTGCTAGCCACTTGTCATGTAATTCGCTTCCCTGGGCAGGGAAGGTGATCTCGTTGATTTGATAGTTATTTTCTTTATCGGGATAGCGGATTGTGACTGAGTTGTAACGCTCATTGATATTAACTGAGCTAGTGCTCATGCCAGATGTTAGCATGCTCTCTGCAATGTGCATCACCGCGTCTTTTTGTCTGTCGATTTCAACGCGCAGGCCGTTTTGACCTTCGATTAAGTAACCACGGCAGGTTTGCAATAGATCGCGGACGTTGTCCATGAGCGGTGCATCTGTGCTTAGCACGATGTTGCATTCAAACAAGCGCTGCTCATCAACGACGGTGTTGCAAAGATTGCGCATCGTCGCGTTAAAGTCATCGTCCCAATCTTGCTCGCTAAAGCTGCACCCGTAATCCGCGTTACAGAAATAATCCTTGAGCGCTTCGATGGGGTTAGCGCTGCGCGCAGTGATTGTTGATTTAAACTCAGGGCGGCCTTGCGGATAGCGTTTGAATTCTTTATCCATGACGAGCTTGACGTAAGTCACGGCAACGCCACAAAAGCGCATGTCTTTCATGTCATCTGGCGCTTCAGCATGAAACCACGCTGGCATGGTTTGGTCTTTATGACCAAGGCAGTGCTCGATGCGCTGGCCATTGCCGCTGCCGCCGAATGAACCGAACTGCGTGTAGGGCAGATCGTCAAAATGCAGATTGCTTATCGAATCGACAGGACCAACGCCCCATACTAAAATTGCGTAAAACGTTTCGTTGGGGATATCTTTTTCAACGACATCTTTAACGCCTTGATAAACGATGCACGGCGGGACGCGGCGCGTGCCGTAAATGATATCAAGTGGCTCATCGGTACCAAAACGATTAACGCCGATGCCAGCGCGGCCTTGGTTTTGCTGCTTGGCCGCTTTTTTGGCCATGCGATACGAATAAGCACTGGCGGCTATCGCGACAACTGCGAGTACGATCTGAAACATAATTAACCGGCTCCGGCTTTACCAGCCCAATAAATGGTCTCTGCGGCCTTGGCCGCGTGTTTGAATGCATCGTCATCTGGATAGCGACGATGATGGGATTTTGGCGTTGTGCGCCACGCGTTGACGCGCTCAAATTCAGCCCATCGCGAAGCGGCTTTGAGCTGGATTGTGGCATCTTTGTCGTTATCTGAGCGGCCCGTGACTGAGCCGCGCCACACTGACTCTAAATGCAGTATGTCGTTGCTTTCCGACAAGTAAGCGCGATGAATGCTCACGCGTCGTTTATACACGTCAGTACCAAGGATGGTTGCCGTGATCGCGGCGTTGGACATAGCAAACGAGAACGTCACCTCGCCGACGCGCATTTCTGCGTGCCGGCTTAATGAATCTAATCCGATGAACTCGCCCGATGAGCGATAGTTTTTTCCCTGATGCTCGATATCAAAGCCAACATCAGTGAAGTAAAACGGGGTATCTAGCTCAAAACTGAGCAAGTGAGCACGTCGGATAATGCCTGATTCGAGCATATCCAGCACGGCTTTGGGATAAGTTTTCATAGCAGCTCGATAAATGACAGTTCAACAGATTCAACAAAGCGAGTGCCGGCTTTTAAGCCGAACTCTTGAGGCCGCGAGCCTGGCTTTAAAATCAGCGCGAATTCAGCGCCGTTGGCATTCAGCACTGTGTTATTAACCGCCCTTTTCAATGGGCAATTAAGTTTAACGGTAGCCATGCCTGCGTTGTTGGTGTTGACGTTGTTCATCACGCGATACACTTTTGTGTGATTCGCAAACGTAATAAGATCGCCCCGCTGCAAAAAAAACGCATTAGCCGGCGCGCTGTAGATAACCACTTCATAGCTTCCAGCAGCCGTTTCTGTGCAGTTGGCAACGCCGCCAACGCCAGCGATGTCGCTGATAATCGGTGGCTTCCACTTAAACGGTACCGCGCCGCCGCGCAACTCTTCAACCAACATCCAAAAATCGTTTAGCTCTGTGTTGCGGTCAAGCTTCACTGAGCGATAAGTCAGCTCAAACCGATGGCTCTGCATATCAACGATGTTGACATGCAGGTTTGGGGACTGATTGCTGTGAGTTGGATAGTGCGTCGCGAGCGTGGCTTCTTTGCAGTAATCAGTCCAGCCCATCAGAATTTTTCTCCCATGTCGTTTTTCACCATTTTCACGGCGTTATAGATGGTTGAGCGGTGGTTGAGGATCAGATCATCCATGCCCCGCGCATCCAACGCGCTGAATTGAAAGTGTTGATGGATGTCGCCAGAATTAGACGCCGAACTTCCTGAACCTTGGATTTTTTGCGCCAACTGAATGACGGCGGCGTGAAGCGCATCCGTTCGATCAGCTTCCGGTCTGGTTTGTACGCGCTGGCCCTGATCAAGCAACCACGTTCCTTCTTTGGGGATTCGACCATTGGCAAAGCCACTTGAACCGTCGTGAGACATCCCAGCAAGCGCAGTTCCTGCTGCAATGCCAACACTGGCGTAACCCATGGCGCGCACAGATTCGGCGTAGTAAGGAGCAAGAGGGAAAGCGGCAAGCGCTTTGGTGTAAGCTTCATTAGTCGCAACAATCATTGACGGGATGGCCGCCGCTTTTTGAGCGAAAAACAGGGTTTTATAGAGCTTGCTTGACTCTTGGCCACCGTTTTTAAGCATGTCGGTTGTGAGCGACATTTGCTGCTGAGTAAAACCCAGTAGCTCCATGCCAACGCGCTGTTGATGCTCTGCGCGCTTTTTCGCTGATTCTTTTTCGATTTCGCTTAGTCGATCTTGATGATCTTGCCAGAGCACTTCGCGGCCCATGAAGTATTGCTCTTCAAGCTCTTGTTGCAGCGCGTGATTGTTTTTCGCCGCAGCGTAAGCGTCAGCAAAGTGATCAGCGAGCTTGGCCATTCTGTCTTCATAAGCAAACTCTTCGCGCAAAGCGTCAGCTTGCTGTCCAGCAGCATTAATTGCGATGCGGCGTTGCCAGTCCTGTGCAAATTGCTCGTTGGCTTTTTTAAAAGCGAGGACCGCTCGATCTTCTTTCTCTTCTCCGTCAATGCTTGGTAGCTGCATGCCTGAATTTTTGTTAACACTCGCAGCGTAGTCTTTCGCAAGCTGATCAAACTTGAGTTTAGTGTTTTGATACCAGGACTCGATACCCTCGGAAGGCAAAGGCTGGCTTGCAAGGGTTTGCAGCTCCCAAATTGCCTGATTTAAATCTAACTTGGCTTGGTTTGCGCTGGCAACGTCGAAAAGTTCGGGCGCTTGAAAGCTGGTCATTTGATACAAACTGGCTGCCATCTCTGCCGCTGTATCGCTAAATCTCGATGCTATGTTAAGCGACTCTTGCAGCGGCCAAATCACAGCTTTGACGATCATCTCGCCAAGAGAGATAACGCCATCAGTGACCGCTTGCAGGCTGATCATTGCGCCAATTTTAAAACCAGTAACCGCAACTTCGAGCGACTTAACAATAAGCTCTACGCCGCGCCAGCCGTCGGCAAGATAGCCAACGCCTGTGACCATGATGCCAAGGCCATCGGTGATCATCTGGTTCATGCCGCCGTATCGAGTAGACATTGCCAAAAACTCATCAGCAAGCCCCGCCATTACTGGCGCTAGCTCAATCGCAATATTTTGCTTTAGCGCTTTAGTAAGAGAGTTAACTCTAAATAACGAGTCGTTGGCCATCTCGATTTTTGCAGCGTCAATGCGAGACAGCGTTAAGCCTAATTGATCCGCTTCTGCGGCCATCTCGTTTAAGCCTTGAGAGCCGTTGGCCAACATGTTGACCATGGCTGCACCTTCGGTATCAAAAAGATTAACGGACAATCGCAAACGATCAGACTGATTCTCAACGTTCTGCATTGCATCAGCAATCCGTTTCAGCTGTTCATCGGGTGTCAACTGATTGAGCTCTGCTGCATTAAGATTCAGCTCTTTGATTGCTGCCGCTGCTGCTCCGGTTCCTTGAGCAGCCTCCGACATGCGGCGCGTCATACGCTGCATGGCGGTATCAAATTTCTGCTGACCTACTCCCGTCAGTTCGCTGGCATAACGATACTGGGTGAGCGCTTCCGTACTAATACCGATGCGGTCAGCAAATTTAGCGGTTTGATCGATAAGTGATGATTGTTGTTTATAGATGAGCCCTAATGCCGCCACGTTTGCCGTTGCTGCTCCGGCGGAAGCTTTGGCAGCGATGGCAAAAGAGTTGCTAACATGACTAGACCAGTCTTTTGATTTCTTTTTCGACTTTTCTAGCTCGCTGACAAATTGTGCGGAGTTTGCGTAAAGCGCAACGGTGAGTTTTGCTATATCAGACATTACATCATCATCCTTTCGCACTCGGCTATTTGTTCTTCAAGATCTGACAGCTCAAGCAATGAGCTGTCATCGTCTTGTCCGTATTTGATTTGCAAGTAAGCGCGCCAGAGCGCCAAGGTTTCGCTATCTAACGTTTTGTAGATAACAAAGGGGTCAATGACGCCACCGATGTGCTCAGCGAGCTCAAAGCAAAAGAACAGGAGGGGATCATCTTTTAGTCTTTTTTTGCGTCAGCTTCCGATGTCGCACCCATAAAGTTGAAACTCATGAGTTTGTCGACCGCGTCTTTCAGATCTTCGTGATCGTAAATCTTGATAATTTCATCCGGCGTGACCGATTCACTAAGTGGACGGCCATCTTCATCGATGATCGAATCAAGCACCAATGATGCTGACGCTTGCACAGCTGCGTCGCCATTGTCTGACGTTTGTGCTTTAACAAACGCTTGATTGTAATGGGCAAGTAATTGAGCGCTAAGGCGGCGAGCAAGAAATGTTTCGCGCAACAGTTGAAGCTTAACAGGCGGCTTTGGCGCTGGGGTAAGTAATTTGTTCTTGATTGACATCGGTTGTTATTCTCCGCTTTCTGCAATGATTCCGCGCTTAATGCTGTTCTGTTTACCGGCAACTGATAGCATCATCGGCTTGCCTTTTTCGAGCTCTTTGAGCTCCCACCCGCCAAGAGCGATGACCATTTCAGCCCAGCGACGATTTGGAAATTCAACATAAATAATTACCGCTTCGTTTCGATCGGCTTTTTCAAGCAACCAAGCTGTGTTTTCATCGGTTGGATCGTCAATCAGAACCCACTCTTTATCGGGCGCTTCGGGAGTGTCCGCTATAAACTTTGGCTCGACATCAATAAGGCGATCAACTTCAACAAAGCCGGATTTCTTTCCTGTTGTACCAATCGCGTTCATGTCTTTAAGCAGCTTTCGTGATTCAGGGGTGTCAATTTCGGCGCAATAAACCTTGGTTCCGGATGGCAGCTTGGCGTACTTAACGGGGTCTTTAGGGGTCATGTCGATTCCTCAATGGTAAAAGACAAAGTCTCGGTTAAATTGGTACTCATCACCGCTTAGCCACTGATCAAAGCCGCCGCTAAAAGTAATGAGCTGGATGTGGTATTCATTTTCGGTCAAGGGGTTAATCGCGCCATTGAAGCTGTCTAGACGCTTAAAAACAGCATCAGCGAGTGCTTTTCCTTTTTCCGCGTCGCGGTGATAAATCGTGATGCTGTAGCTATCTTCACGAATCCCCGTGCGGGCGAGATTGGCTTCAACGATGCCAGGAGAAATGCATCGATAGACGATGGCGTTATCTGCATCATCTGGCCTTTTCAGCCAGTAGCATTCCAGCCCAGTTAATTCACTTAACCAGGCATTTAAGGCTTGCTCTAGATTCATTTTGCTTGTTTCTTAATGGCTTTTTGAATTTCGATAGCCAGCACGGTGCGGAACGTACTGACCACGCGGTGACGGTTTTCAAACAATGCGGGACGGATAAACGGTTCGGCTACTTGCTTTTGGGTACCATACTCTTGAGCGATAGCCTTTTGGCTGTGCTTTTTCGATGGACCAACACGAGTCGTCAGAGCGTTATTTTTGCCGCCATGCTTACTGTCTAGTTTTTTGGTGGTGATCTTGATGCTGTCGCGCATGTGCTCACCATCTATCGATTCATTATCGTAACCAGCGCCCATGGCCATAGCAAACTGCACCCCGCCCATGGCTTCACGACTGGCTTTGCGTAAGGTGCGCAATCCGGCCTTTTCGCCAATGTCGTTGAGGGCTTTTTCAAGCTCTTGTAAACCCGATACATCCCAACTCTCTATCATCGTTATTCCTCCCCCTTTATCGGTGGCGGCGTTGATTTTGGATTGGCAACCGCGTCAAGAATAAGCTCTTGGCGGCGCGGATCGGAATCGTTGACACCAGTAATTTTCATCCAGCGTCCGCGCCAGTGAAGCCAGTGATCGGGCTCGATGTTTTCACGCCAGCGCAACCGCCATTGATAAGTGTTCTCGGGGCGCTCTCGGTCGTTGCCAGCGTTTTGGCCGCTGGCGTTTGCGATGAGCTCTGCCCAGGGCGAGGCTGACTTAACGAGTTCAACCGTGGGCGCTCCGCTTCGGCTTTTGCCTTTGGTCGCGCGATACAGGGTGATGCGTTGGTTGAGTTTGCCGGCTTGCATCATATTTCCACCATTCGAAACGGATCGAGCAGATACTGAACTCCGAGTGGAATCACTTTCAAGTTGTCTTCTGTTGTGGCTTCCCGATTTGCGTAGAAGTGCCCGATTAACAGCTTGATTGCTAACTTAATAGGCTCATTGACAACCATTGAAAATCGGGGAGCGCTTTCATCGGCGTCCATATCTTCCTTTGACGCATACAGCTTCCGGCATAGCTCTGCAGATACTGTTTCTGTAGCTGCGGCACAAAGGCTGGTTAGATGAACTTTGAGCTTTTCGTCAATATCATCTTCTTCAAGCCTTAGCTGTCCCGCAATTTCGGGAAGGCTTAACATGCTTACTCCTTGCTGGTTTCTGTTTTGCTATCTTTTTTCTCGATGGTCTTGTTGGCGATGGGTTTTGCGATGCCTTTTTTAATTAGCTCATCTGCAGTGCTCTGATCGAATCCGGCATTATCTCCGGGATAATAATGTGACCATGGCTTAATGAATGAGACTACTTTTTGCTGTGACATATCATCACTCCTTAAATGGAGCGCAGGGCTTCCTGCGCTATTTGAAAGACAGAAAAACGGAGGTTACTCGATGCCCCATTTAATGCCGGTTGCAATAGAGCAGGCCTTATCATGGCGGAGACCGAAGTCATGCTCAGCAATGATTCGCATCACTGTTTGATCTCGACTGAATGCGCTAACAAGTTCGTCACCGTCTTTGTATGTAGCATCGGTAGAAATGGCAATTCGATACATCATGGTGTCAGCAATCAAAACCTGGCTCATGTCGACAAAATAAATCTCAGACTCATTGCCACTATCGCCAAGGTTTTCAGGTAGCTGGTTAGTAAATTCCACTGGGAAATTCTTTAGCTTTCCTTGCGCAATCTCTGGATAAACTTTGTTTCCGTTTCCATCTCGTAGCGAGTCTAGAAAAGTGAACACTGACGGAGATAAAATCCAACCACAGCGAAGCATTGGAGCGTCTGACTTGCGTTGCTTGTTGATAAGGCTGTTTAAGAACGAATCAACAGCATGTAGGTCAGGTTTCGCTTTGTTAACATCAGCGGCTGAAGCCCGAATAATGTTGCTTTCGTGAGTTTGGTGGCGAAGACCTTTCGGCGAGTCGCCATCTCCGGTCGAGCGAAGAAATGCAGAATCTTCTGCAAGCGCGACTGCGTCAACAAGATCGTCTCTCACTAGCGCGGTTGCTTGATAGCTCGCTTGTCGAATTAAGTCATTCGAAACTGGCGTTAGCGCTGTTAGCTTTTTGGCGCTAAATTTCATCTGACCAAATGTGGGCTTGGTGGCTTTAATATCCGATCCTTCAGGCCCGTAGGTAGCTTGACCTCGCCCTGTTTTGCGGCCCATCGTCAAGTTTCCATTTGGCATAGGAAGAGAGCGCGCCCCCATTCGGCGAATGACCGTTCGCGGCGTGAGAAGTTCTATCATTTCATTTGAGTAGTCTTCGTGCACTAATACGCCGGCACTGTCAGGGGTCTGAGTGTCGATGGCTGCGGCCATATCCAGATCACCAAATCGCTCTTCTGCAAACTCAGCGGCGCGGGTGATGTCCCCGTTTGAAGCTGCAACACACATAACATATCGAGCAAACCCATCACCCGGCTTTTCTTCGCGTGGCTTCTGGATTCGCGATTTAATTTTAATTCCGGGAGCAACAGGGGTTGCAAGGACTGCGGCTGCTTGATTTGCTTTTTCTTGTCGTAAAATTTTTGCGTCAAGGTCGGTTACTTCAGCTTCAAGCTGATCGAATTCGGTTAGCATCTCTTCGCTCAGCGACTCTCCGGCCGATAGCCCTGCCTCTGCTTGAGCGATGGATTGAATGCGCTGAAGTTTTTCGGCGCGCTTACGGCGTAGCTCAGCTAATGTCATAGCTTTTTTCTCCTAGTGATTGAGTGCAATTGCTTTGGCACGACGGCCAATATTTCGGGTTGTGGGGCGGGTTGAAATAATTCTTGATAAAGCCGTTTTCGCATCCAAGACTTCATCAGCGAGTCCGGAACGAAGCGCTGAGTCGCCACTAAACAAACCAGCTTTTGTGTCGCGGATCGCTTGAGTGGTTAATCCTCGATAACGCGCAACGGCATCAACAAACATTTCATATTTTTCGTCGACGCTCTGCTGCAAAACTTTCAGAGCCTGATCGCTCAATGGCGCGTCTGGGCTAAGATCGGCTTTTCGCTCGCCCGCATAGATCGCGGTGATTCGAACGCCTGCTTTTTCGTTGGCTTCACTTCTATCGACGTGGTGAGCAATTACGCCGATAGAACCAACACCTGCTGTTCTCGGCAAAATAATTCGACTTGCTGAGGCAGCCATTAAAAAAGCCGCTGAATAAGCGGCTTCATTAACAATCGCGGTGACTGTCTTTTGTTTTGATGCTTGATGTATTCGCTCGGCTTGATCAAATGCGCCAGCAACCATCCCGCCGTGACTATTTATATCTAAAACGATTTCTTTTACCGAGTCATTGTTTAACGCGGCATCAATTTGTTGATCTATCTGTGCGTAGCTGCATAAGCCGGACATTGCTTGCAGTCCAGATGGTCGATGCATAAGCGTGCCTGTTATCGGTATGATAGCGATGCTTTTGCTTGGCTGTAGCGATGACGCTTCACCTTTGTGCACCGCTGAGCTCATATCGACATCGATACCCGATCTTAATAAACATAGGTTTATTAAAGTGTCGAACTTTGACTCACTAAGCATCACCGGCTCATTGAAAAGATGATTCGCAAGTAAAGAGGTTTTCATTGCTGGTCCTTTTTAACAGTAATGTTGGGGTTTGCGTATTCATCCCCGCCATCGTAAGGTGGCATGTTTTCTTTTCGACGCGCTTCATTCGGACTCATGATTCGAGCCGAAATTGCTGCTGAGTAGCCCTCCATTCTGGTTTTAAAGTCAGCTCTAACAATTGAATCCATAAGAAATTCGAAAAAATAGTCGTCTTGCTCATCTTCAAAGAGCAGTGAAACATTTAGCTTTTCTTCCCACCGAACACACCAGGGGTGGAGCGCGTTACTGGCGTGGGATTGACCTTGGTGTTCAATGTTTGAGAATGTTGCTTTGTCCATGACCGCAATGAGATGTGGGGCGACTCTCATAAATCCAGCCACTTCATATCTCTGGAATGTTCGAGTTTCTAAGAACTGGGCATCTTCGTGACTCAATGTCATTTCATGCACTTCCATATTCTCAGCCAGAACTGCAACTCGGTTAGATTGATCGACTCCTCGATGCCTTTCTTCCCAGTCATCACGGATTGCATCCTTGGCAATCTTACTGAGCTTTCCTGGATGCCGAAGCACTACGCCTGCTCTTGCGCCATTGCCAAAGAAAGCAGCTCCGTGCTTTTCAGTAGCAATGCTTAAGCCGATACTTTCAGCCATTAGTTTGACGAGAGAGAGCCCTATCTTTCCGTCCTTGCTTATCCCTCGAAGGTGAAAGACATCCTCGGCCGGAGCGATTCCGATTTTTTCGCCGAAATCGTAAAAAAGCTGGCCATCATCAGACTCTAGCACTTGAGTTGTGTCGGGGTTTTGCGGGATAAGCTCGACCGGAGTCTGTTTTGCATCGCGAACAATCACTGCATAGGAGTTGCCACGTAAAAGGGCATGAAGCTGCATTAGCTCTTTAAATTCAAAAGCGGTTTGATACCTGTTTGGCCTGCTTTTCATCAGCTTATAAAGCGGATGGTCACTAGCTCGCTCCCTTGAATCACCCTTTCGCTTGTAAAGGATAAGCGGCATTTTCGCCAAATCCTCGGTAATAACTCTGATGCAAGACAAAACAGCGCTGCATGTCAGTGCTGTGTCAGGCGTCACTCTGATGCCTGTTGATGTTGAGCTGCCTCCTCCAAAGAGGCTAAGTATATCTTCACTACTTTTATCCACGACTCCTTTTAAGGCCGAAAAAATAGCCATCACTCCTCCTCGTTGCCTTTGCTTTTGCTTGGTTTAACTTCAGCTTTTAATGCATAAATAAGCATCAGGAAGCCGCAGGCAATGAATCCAGCAGGTGGCCAAGCTAGCCAAAAACCGAAAGTTAATAGCCCTACCCCAACAATGCCGACGATGTCGATAAGCCAATTCATTTTTAAACTCCATAAGATTCATCTTCGTAGCAGGATCGCTCTTCGCCCTCGTCGAGCATTGCACGATAAACCGCCATGATTAGCGCGACAGCGCCATCTATTTTCTGATCTTTCTTGTCTTTTCTCGGAAACACATTTTCGTTTGCGTCTTCCTTGGACACGACGTTGGATATCATCCAGGTCAAGACAGGATTGCCATCGTGATGAAGTCTTCCTGATTTGAGTGCTGCTTCTAGTTCTTTCATCCCAGGTGATAAATGAGCGGTGGTTTGCGGTATTTTTACCGCCATCAACCCCTCGTCATTCAATTGCTGGGCAAGCTGGGCGCTATTCCAAGGGTCGTGAGGAACCTCTCTAACCATGTATTGCGATGCAAGCATTAGCACTTCGTCGCCCACCTCACCGAAATCAACTTCAGCGCCATCTGTTTGTTTTAGGGCGCTTCCATCGCTGTTCCTCCACTCAGTATTCACCCATCGCTGATAAAGCTTTGCGTTTTTCTGGTCTGAATCGAAAATGGTTTCTTCCGGCAGATAATGGCGGCTAAAACAGTAGTAATGCAGTAAGCCGTCGTCTTCCCATCTTGCAAAAAGCTGAACGAAAGAACAGACGTCCAACTTGCTTGCAAGATCGAGTGAAAACCAAGCTGGAACATCAGAAAAGTCGCTCATGCACAAGGCACGGTTTTCAGCGCGCTTCCAGTGCTCTAGGTTGAAGAACGCGGACGAACTGTTAACCCAGACATTCAGGTGTTTGGTTTTGAATATGTTGGCATAGCGCGGGTTGCGTATAGCCCTGCGCTGTTGGCTTGCCAAGTAATCGGCTTTCACCGATACACCAATATTTGGGTTTGCTTTAGCCAGCACGCTTGGGTCGGTCCAGTCGTCTCCCTCGTCGATCGTGTAGATAATCCCGAAAAGCTCGTCATCTTCCACGCTGCCTTCAAGCACTTTCACTACATCGTCGTGCAAGTCTTTACACGGCCCAGCAATGTTGGAACCAGCCGTGGTGATAACAAAAATTATCGGCTGCTCGCGCGCGCCCATCCCTGTTGCCATCGTGTCAAATAGCTCTGGTCCATCATGCTCGTGGTATTCATCCACGATTGCGCAATGGGGGCTGGAACCATCACCAGGGTCACCGATCACTGGTTCAAACACACTGCCGTCTGGACGTTCCAACTTCTTGGCCATGACATCAACCAGAAACGTGCGGCGAAAGTTTGACAAGGCTTTCACCATTAAGCGCGCAGGTTTGAACACCTCCCACGCTTGCTTTTCGGTTGTGGCGCCGCAATACACTTCGGCACCGTATTCACCATCGGGGCCAAAATTCCACAGGCCATTGCCTGCAGCAATAATACTTTTTCCGTTTTTTCGCGGCACTTCGACATAAACAGTACGAAATCGGCGGGTTTTGTCGCTCTTTCGTTCCCATCCATACGCAGCGGCATGGATAAACAACTGCCAACCCTCTAAGCAGATCCGGCGTTCTGCCAGTGGCTTTCGTGCCCACTCGCCTTTTGTGTGCGGTAGCAGCTGCAGGAACTTGCAGACTTTTTCAGCCTTATCTTTGTTGAAGCGGTACGGATACGCTTTGTCCTTGCTCTTTTCGAGATCGTCTAAGTGACGCTGACAAGCTTGAATCACATATTTACAAGCAATGATCCGACCGCTCACAATGTCCCGCGCGTATTTCGCTGCGGCACTTACGTTCGGATACTTGGCCATAAATCATCTCGATGGTAAGAATTCAGCGAATTCGTTGTCGCCTTCCTCGTTGCCGCCACCGCCGCCCCCAGTCATACGACGAAAAGACAGAGGATCTAAACCAAGCAAGCTACCGATGCGGACTAATGCAGACAGCGCATCTTGACGAACGTTGACGACAGGATTTTTTTTCGGGCCGCCCTTTGCGCTGTAAACTGTCATTCCACCCTCAGTAATGGCGGCTTCCGCTTCCAGGTATAAGGAGAAGCTGTTGCAGTACGCCATTAACAGGGGCAAGTGATCGACAGTAAGAATGCGGCGCTCAATCAATACTTTGGTTTGAGTTTTCCAAATAGCCACGGCGTTATCGTCTCGCAATTCATCCGGCGGCGGCGCTTTGGTCATCGCTTCGTGAGCGGGTGCCGATGGCAGTGTCGACTTGCCGCTTTTCCGGCCTCCGCCAGCTGCTCTCGTCATGATAAACCTCATCTTTGGTGACGTGTCACAACAAGGATCTAGCCGTGAAAAAAAAGATCCTTATTTATTGCACATAAAAATTGCCCTGGGGCTGCGGTCCTCATCGAAGAGGTCACAGAGATTAACCCCGCCCCCCTATGCGTGAGAACGGGAAAAGCAAGCGACCTAAAACACGCTTAACGCCTTTTCGCTTATGACTTTGACACCTACCTATGAGCACGCCTTTTTTGAGCGTCTCCTTTACTTTCTGAGCGTCTGGCTGGGTGCCAAAAGTCCAACAAAATAGAGCCATGGTTTTTAGATAAATAGGCACCCAGAACGCCACTTTTATAGGCAAAACGATCACTTGCTTGTTTTTTGCGGGCCTTTTTTCTTTTCTTTGGCCGTTTTTGTCCTGTGACATGGTGTACATTTAGCCTCTAAGTTATTTAGCTCGTCCGTTCCGCCGTGCTCTTTGGGTATGATGTGATCGACTTCATTGGCGGGGGTCGCTCGTTTATTGCGGCGACACTCTTGGCAAAGATACTTATCCCGCCTCAGCACAATAAGCCTGCGTTTATCCCAATCGCTGCCATAACCACGCTGATGACGGCTGCGACCAGCTTGATGCGTCTCCCATCCTGTGTGTCGGTGCTTATCGCAATAACCACTCTTATCAGTAGTTAAACCAGCGCAGTGTGGATGCTTACATGGTTTTGGTGTTCTCGGTGGCACTTTAGATATCCTTTAGATACTCAGTAAATACACAAAGGATATTAAAAGGGTCACCGCCGTAGGCACTGCTGTTTAATGGCCTAAGCCTGGCAACGCTCGACGACGTCGCAGATTCACTAGCATTCTTTGCCCTTGGCGGTGTTAGAACTGGCTTTAAGGCAGCCAGTAGCCTTGGGTCACTTATTTGTTTTGATTCAGATAGCGCTCAACCACTTCGACCAATTTGTCGTCAGTGGTTGTCTTGGTGTTTTTTGCATGAGCCTTTGCAACTGTAAGTAAAACATCGGTGACAGCTTCAGGCGTGAGCAGTCGAGCCGCCCAGTATGCCAAGAGATTTTTACCAACTTTAAAGAGAAAAACTTTCATTGCTGGCCCTCCTTTAATATTGACTTAGGAAACTTTTCGACAAACTCCGCTGGCGTTCCAGCACCAAGGTGCGTGTTGTAATGCTCTTTCCAGTAGCGGCCAAGCCCTTCAATATCATCGGGTGCTGGCAGCTTTGGCCTTGCGCGCAAGTAATGGACTCGACACATTGCCACGGCAAACTCAAGATTACTGATCAGCTGAGTTTCGTGGGGTCGCATGTTGTCGCCGAGGCTATCAACGCTTGCTAGTGATGTGACGCGATTAGACAGATCACGGCGATACGCCAGAAAATGAGTCCAGATGTCATGATAAGTTTCTGGCTCCATTTGTATCAGTCCGAGCGCTGGGCCGTTTGGTACTTGCTTTAAAAATCGGCCGAGACTTTCTTGGTAAATCGTGCCGAGGATTAGCCGCTCGGCTGATAGGCTATAAAGACCAAGCTTTTTGAGCGTTGGTCTGATCACAAGCTCACTTAGCTGTTTAGCATCCATATTAGTGTCCCACTATTTTGCTGAATTTTTGGGAAAACAACTCAAGGGCGCGCGAACCCATAAAGCCCGACGTGCCAACAAGAAAGCCTGTTAGCATTTCGGGCGAGCCCGCATATCTGCATAAAAAAAGAGTTAGCACGCCAGAAAACCCACTTACCACCACTTGCATCAGCGCCTCACGCCAAACAAACGACTTATTGTGTTTTCGGATGTGCAGTATATGAGCGACAACGCCGCCCCATAATGACGCAGCAAGAAAACCCGCCGTCGTTATCATGCTTAGTTGGTTTGGGTCTTTGTCTGGCATAGGCTTTGAAGTCATGAGAAGTGGAATAAAAAAAACCCGCCAGGAGGCGGGCGGGCTTGAAAATATATTTCAATAAACAACGTCAGTTGGCTAGGCGATTCCTTGGCTTATTAAGGAATCTTTGTGGCTCTCTAAAGATAAGAAAACCACAATACAGGAGACTTTACATAAAACCCTTAGCCGAATCAAGTCGTTTTGTGGTACTAATTACAAATTTTTGTCTTTTCGTGGTGTTTTGGCCAAAATTTTCACAGTGCGACCGTCATGCAGCGCATTTGCATTCTGTTGTGACTCGTCACGATTTAGCATCCAAGCCTTAACGCTCTTTATGCCTTGGGCTACCCCGCTGACGAAAGCGCTTAACGCTTGGGCCATCTGGTTAGCGGCAGTAAATATTGAAATCTCTTGGCTAAAAACTTGCGCAATCTTAACGGCCAGCTTTGCCTGTGCCTCGCGCAGCTCTCTGGCTTGCTTGGTCCTCGATGGCCAGTAAATGCCATGCTTACTGGCTACTTTCTTGCGATGGCTCAGTTTCATAATGCTAAGTCCTTATAGTTTGGCCAAGTATGGAAACACTCTGAATCCCATTTAAATAATCCATTGCACCCGCCTGGCAGCGGCTCCTTGCATTTTTCACAGCGCTGGCTGTTCAGTTCGGCGAGTTGCAGTTGTAACTTTTGCCAATCTCGGTCAATTAATAAAGCGACATACTCAGCAGCGTCGTAAGGCTCGGAAGTTCCCGCGCGAACTTGGCACATTTTAGATAGTCGCTCTCGCTCTACTCTGGATAGCTTTAGCCGCACTTCTTGAATGTCGGCCTCCTTCTCTCTTTTTCGTTGCCGCCGCTTGCGTTCGGCAGCGGCCATTTTTTTCTTGTCGTCTGTCATATTCACCCCGCGTGTTTTTTCTGCGAACGGCTATAACTCTTAAAGCTCAACATAAAGATTAGAGCCGCCTGTTCTGGGCTCCATAGTTCAAACTCAATATCGAAAGGGACTGCTTTTGGGAATTCATCGAGCGGTAAACCAAACGCTTCAGCCTCAGTGATCAGCATTCTAAGATCGGCCTCTTTAATGGCAGGGTGCTCGGTGGTGACATTAAATTGCTGGTCAATTTCAGAGTGGTAGAACTGCTCTATCCTCTGATAATCAGGCAGCAATTTTTTAAGCGGTTTCGACACGTCCCCGATATATGCCTCTGGGGCGTCATGCAATAAACCTGATAATTTCAGCTCATCAGGCAGTTGCTCGGAAACCATTACGCAATGCTGGGCTACACTGTACTGTCCAACATGTCCTGTGTAGCGGTTAATGTGAGCTAGGGCAAAAGCTATGCTTTCAATGTCGGCAATAAATGGCTTACAAAAACGGTGTAAGTCTCCGTTGCATAATACAATCATACATTTCCCTTTTGGCACTTAAACTCAGGAGTTCGATACTCAGCCCAGCCCAATAATTCATACTGATCATTGAAAACTATTGGCTCGTAATAAGTGCTAAATTCAGGATGATTCATCAAGCTATACCACCCGATAGCTTCTACTGGATCGCCATCAATGGTAACTAAATGACTATCATCTAACGGGCACTCTTGCTCAATATCATCTTCTGCAAACTCAATTGGCTTGTTTACATACTGAGCATAAAAAACTAATTCAACCCATGTGTCAGCACGTTTGTGTCTTGCGGCTAACCAAAAGGTTTTTGCTTCTCCTTTGGGAACGTCAGGTTTTATTTTCGGCGAGTTCCAGTGAACAACTGGCTTGATATCTTTCAACTGGTTTTCTACCGCATCGCAAACCAGATCAGCGGCTTTAATGATGGCGGACATTTGGCTTTGTTCGGCCGTGATCCCAGGGTGCTGCCGTGACAGCTCTTTAGCGATAGCGGCGCACATTGCTATCTGATTTATCTTAAAGTTTTGAATGTGAATTTCTTCCCGATCCAGTGTTGGGTCATAGTTAAAAATCACTCCTAAGTCTTGATTGTCATCGCAAGTGAGATAGTTGGTTTTTGTCGAATTGCTCATAAAAATATCTTCCTTTGTGTAGGAGTTGCCAATCATTCGCCTACGCCTTTTCGGTTAAGGCTTGGGCGCGTTCGTTAAAATCGCTCGGTGTCGCTGTTGTGTCGGTCTGAACCTTGCTTTTTTGGCGGTCTAGCTCAGCATGCCAAGTCATTAATGCCTCGCGTTTTTGCTGCTCGACATAGGTGTGGATGTACGCCTGATCGAGCTTAGATAGCGCATGGTTTAACAGCCTTTCGGCCACCATGTAATCAACGCCTAAATCCGCCCAGCAAGAACGGGCGCACTTGCGCAGGTCGTGGGCGGTCCACTCGCCTTGGCTAACGGTCTTTACCCAATCGTTGGCCATGGCTTCAGTGATAGCGCCGCGCTTACTTGGGTTAGCAAACAGGAAAGGGCCACGATACCCCCACATGCTTTGATACAGTTTGTGTTGGTCGAGCCAAGCAAACATCCAAGGCGTTAGCGGGATCACCAACTCGGTGCCGGTCTTGGTGATGTCACCAGGGATGATGAGGCGCTGGCCCTCGATGTCGATGTGGTCCCAACGTAACTGGCGGGTTTCACCGATGCGCGTGCCATGACCGAGCATCAGCATGATGAAGGTCTTGTGAAAGGGCTTAGACGATAAAGTGCGTTGCCACAACACAGGCAGATCCTTGGCCCTGAGCTTGCTCGGCTTAGGCTTTATCTCTGTATCAATGAAGTCAGAAAACACCATGCTGGCGATCGGGTCTACCGATAATCGTTTGAGTTTTTTGGCTTGCTTAAAGGCGCGTTTTAACAGTGCAAAGTGCTGCTTAACCGTGCCAAGCTCATAGCGGCTTTGCAGCGGCCAAACCAGCTCAGTGTCTAACATAGACTCATCAACATCACCGATCAGCTCACTGCCTAAGCAGGGTATTAAGTGCTTATTGATACTGCTTTTGATGTTGAGCTTTCTCTTTTTGCTCAAGCTGCGATCCGATAAAGCGCGGTCACAGTACCAGCTCAACAACTCCCCAACGGTTTGCCAGTCGTTTAAAGTGGGCGTGTCACCCTGAGCTAATTTGCCAATCAATGCCTGTTTCTGCTCTTTGACCTGATCGGAGGTTAGGTCCGGCCAGTTCGCCAGCTTGATTCGCTTAGTCTTGCCGGCTTTGTAACTGACCAGGTACCAGCTGGCCGTTTCTCGGCTGGCGTGAATGCGCAACACAAACGGCTCACCAATCGCGTTGATCTCCGTGATGCTTTCATCTTTCAGCGCGCGTTTAATCGCTGCCTCAGAGATTTTCAGCTGCACCGTGGCCATCGCTTTACCTCGCTGCGTTTTCTGGCTGGCGAAGTTGATTAAAGACTTCCAGCAAATAGCGAGATTCATGGACAGCATCATGCAAAGCGTGGTGTTTTGAGCCAATAAAATCGAGGCTGTATTTCGGATCGATGCCGCGCAGCATGCGGCCCATCCAGACGACGGTTCTAAGCGACTGATTGCCAGCATAGTGCCACGGCACTTCCAGTTCGGCTTCTTCGTAAGCGTGAGCCAAGATCACGTTGTCGAACTCGGGGCCGTTGCCCATGAATTGGATTTTCTTATCGCCAAAGTTGCACTTGAGAAATGCGGATAATGCTTGCAGCGCTGACGACAAGCTCATGCGATCAAGGTCTTCACCAAACATTTCAAGATACGCTTCTGGATAGGCTTCGCGCTGCTCCTCCCACCAATTCGCCGTATCTAGTGATTCTGCCCTGTCAAGCTGACTATCCAGGCATACTGGCGTGTAAAATCGCCCTGCTTCGCGTCCCTGGATCACATCGATTAATACCACGCCAATCGCGCCAATCTTAGCGTCTGGGGTTTTCGCCAAGGTTTCAATGTCACCGATGGCGATCAGGGGGGATAAATTAAGTTCATCTAAAGTTTTCATTGGTCGTCCTTACAGTTCAAATAGTTTATTGATGTGGCGCTGCTCGTGATAATCCTCGATTTTGCGACGAACGCGCGGATCAGGGCCGGTTTTTTTTGATGCTTTAGGCGGTCGCTGAAAGCGCGGCCAGTTAATCGGATGATGCTCATCACTGGTTTTAAGCACGCTTACCTCCAAGTGTATTGATGATGTATTTTCTGGCGCGCGTTAAATGCGCCTCGTAAGTTTTAAGGCTCATGTCCATTGCGTGGGCTTTATCTCGATTAAGCGCGTGAGCGGGCAACCCTTTAAGCGTGACTGCACCGTAATGAACCCGTACTACATCGGCGCTTTTTCTGTTTGAACGCGATAGCGCCATTAACGCCGCTTCCACTTGCGCCTCTACGCAATCGAGAACGGGTGACTTTTGACCTGTGCTACCAAAGTTCATCACTCCTTTTTGAGCGATCAGCTTTGCCATCAGCGAGCCGTAACCGGACACTAATTCGCCCTGGTGTACCCATCGCGCCCAGCTCTCCATGATCTGATTGAAGTTGTGGCGGTCTAGTGCCATTGCGCGTCCTTAGTTATTGCTGTTGCGATAGTGATTGAGCCACTTTTTCACCTCTTGCTGCTCTGGCTCAGAGAGCTGCGCGAGTCGCTTATCGATTTCAACGCGGCCGATCTTGCCTTTTCGCCACTGCCACAGCCAAAAGCTGGCTTTTTTCTGGCACTCCGTAATAAAAGCCAATTGTTCATTTCCGTCGGCGGCAAGATTCAGGCTCATTAAGCGGCTCCTTTACGTAAGCGAAGTAAAAATTCACTGACGGCTTGCTCAGGATTAAGTACGTGATCGGGTCGTGATTTAGCTTGAGCCATCGGAGCGATTTGGACGTCACCTTTTTGCATCGGTATTTGTTGATAAATCGATGGCAAGGGACCATAAACGTGCGCAAAGTAAGCGCCAGTTTTGCGAAAATACGCAATCTCTTGAACGCTATCAGGATTATTGACCACCACAATGATGTGCGAAGACGTCGGACGATGGCGGCCTAACTCCAGCTGTAAGCGCTCCAGGCGATCGTGATGACTCGGCAAATGAGCAAGATTGATGCACTGAATTCGATTTTTATAAATCCGCGTCAAGTCGCCAATTACCGCCAAGCGCGATACTGAGTTTCCGCCCATCAACACAATGATCATAATTATTCTCCGTTCGCCATCTCAGCTTTATTATCCAAATAAGCCCTGCGCCAATGCGCAAGGCTAACCTTACCCTTGCTCTTTAAAGTAATGAGCTCTTGCTCTCGTAAGCGTGGAAAGCGGTGCAGCTTTGCCCAGCTCGTCACCGTCTTATAAGACACGCCTAAAAAAACAGCGGCTTTAGCGCGGCCACGATGACCAAACTCGGCGTCTATCCACTCACTAAATATCACGTTTTGATTACCTCTCTGCGTTTTGTGGTATTTTGTACCACATTTAGTGGTTAATATAAAGATCGATTTGTGGCAAACTCTGCAATGTGTGGTAATATAAAGGCAAATAAAACCAACTTTGTGACCTAGAAACGGGCAGACTATGGATGACAGATATAAAGAGCTGATCGCAAATCGCATTAAAGCCGCGAGAAAAGCCGCAGGGCTAACCGTTGGCGAAGCGAGCTTTCGAGCAGCCGTTGGTCAAAGCCGGTGGTTGAACTGGGAGTGCGCGGCAAGAACACCGAAGCTCGACATGATTCCCGCCATTGCTTCAGCAATCGGCACTAGCGCCGCTTATATTGCTGGCTATTCCGATCACCAGGGCGAAAGCTCAGACAGTTGGCGCTACATTATCGCCAAGGGCGAGAGCCCGGCTCAGCAATCCGTTAGCAACGATTTTCTGGCCTTTAATATCGATCGATTAAGAGATAAAAAACTTCCTGAGCGTGATGTTTTGCTTGTTAATGTTCGCGACAACAGTCTTGCGCCGGACTTGTACGAGGGTGACGCGGCGCTCATTGACCGTCGAAAAAAAGACGTCGATAAGAATGGGATTTTTGCTATTCGCGATAATAGCGGGCTTATTTGGCTAAGATGGATAAGACCAGACTTAACCGGTGGTTACACTCTCTATACTGCTGATAAAGAACATTTTCCTGACCAAATCATGGACGCTGAGCAATTTGCCGCGCTCGACATTGCAGGCAAATACATTGGCCACTGGCACTGGGATAACAACTAATTGTAAAGCGCGGCGCGTTCGTCGTGTTTTTTTTCGCCCTCAATTACCACTATTTGTGATATTTACCACCAATAGAATTAAATTAGCACCACAAAAGGAAAGATCATGAATTCGCTAACTGAAACCAATTTAATCAGCCCAGAGCAGCTGCCATCGCTGCAAAAAAAATTGGTTAGGAAAGTCAATCGCGAAGCGGCAAGTCTGCTTGCAGTCGAAGCGCTAGCAAAACAGATCACAGAATTAAGTCACGGCAGAATGAATCCGCAAAAGCTCGATCAAATTCAGCAATATGCAGAAGCCATCATGTACAACTTGGAAGATGCGAGAGAGCGCATGACAAGCATCGCTTTGGGTTTAAATGAATTGTCTATCAAGGAGCAAAGCCATGTCTGACGTTATTGCTAATTCAAACTATCAGTTAGATGAAGAACAACTGGCCGTCTTGGTCAGTTATGCCAACGGATTAGATGATTTCGACATTTGCCAGGCGCTCGATATCAGCAAGGCTGAACTAAAAACCGTTGAGCTCGACATACAAGGTAAGCTTGAGGCAACAACAACACCGCACATGATTAGCAGAGCGTGGCAGCTTGGCATTTTAGCGAGTCGCGCTCTGTGCTTGGTTTTAGTTCTTGTCACCAGTTTGCACGCACTTGATCCAAGCATGAGTCGAGTCAGAACCCCAATGAGAAATACCCGCAACCCAACCACCATTGCCCGCGTTCGCCAGGCAGGAAGAAATAAGGAGCTAGGCGCATGAAAAACAAACTAATCGATCTTAACGACCACTTATTTGCCCAGTTAGAGCGCCTTTCTGACGAAAGTACCAGAGGCGAAGCGCTGGCAGAAGAAATTAAACGCGCTAAGGCTGTTAGCACTGTCTCTAAAGAAATCATTGCCGGCGCAACGCTAGCATTGGATGCCGCTAAATTCCAAAACGACTATAGAAATGCATCGATACCGGAGCAGTTGCAATGCAAAAAAGAAAAAGTGATTACACCCAAGAGATGATTTCGTTTCTTGAAGAGCATTACCCAGCTGCCCCCGTTAGCGGTTGGTTAAATAAATTTAATAAAACTTTTGGCACAAATAAAAGCAAGAGTGCGCTAACCAGCTCATGTAAGCGATTCAAAATAAAATCTGGACGAACCGGACAGTTTGAAAAGGGTCATGTTTCGCATAACAAAGGGAAGTCGTTCCCTTTGAGGGGCAAGGCAAAGGAAACTGCATTTGGTGGCGTTCGCTCGAACGCTAACGATAACAGAAAGCCTATAGGCTCAACTCGGGTGTGTAAAAAAGACGGCTATCTGATTATTAAAGTGGCCGAGCCGAATTTATGGCGTCATGCACATGTCGTTCTTTGGGAAAAAGAGCGCGGGCCAATTCCTGACGATCATGTAATCCGCTTTTATGATAACTCGCCGGAAAAAACAAGGGCTCCAACCATAGACAACTTATTTATGGTAAGTCGCAGCGTTCATGCTCGGCTTACTCAAATGAAACTGTCTGACTCCCCAATGGAACACAAAGACACCCTAATCCTCATCGCCAAGATTGAGCAAGAAATAAAAGGAAGGTCTGAAGATGAACAAATCCCAGTTAATTAACCAGACGTCAGGCACATTTGAGTATTACACCCCAGAAATCTGGGTGAACGCGGCCCGTGAAGTCATGGGCGGCATTGAGTTGGATCCGGCTAGCTCATTTGCGGCCAACCTAGTGGTAATGGCTGATCGATTTTTCGATGAAAAAACCAACGGCCTGGCGCAGCCTTGGATAGCTCAAAGCCTTTGGATGAATCACCCGTTTCATAGGGGCGAAAAGCCTTGCCCTAATGACCGCAGCAAGTGCAAAAAGAAAACGTGTAAAACCCGTGGCTATCACGTCGATCAGCCCATCCCAAGCAATATGGATTGGGTAACCAAACTGATCAACGAATACGAAGCTGGCAACGTCAAGCAGGCGATTTGCATCAGCTTCGCTTCCACCTCTGAGGGCTGGTTTAAAAAGCTGCTCAAGTACCCGCAATGTTTCCCTGGCGGGCGTGTGCAGTATTACAAGCCTGACGGCACTCTGGATAACAACGTAACCAAAGGCAGCTGCTTAACCTACCTTGGCCCCGACTATTTAAAATTTGCCGACGTCTTCAAACGCTATGGCACAGTAAAAATTGCAATTTAAGGAATTATCATGAGCGAAACCACCCAAGAAATTAAACGGCTGAGCACAATTGAAGCTCTATTGCAGCACAGCGCTGACGACTTGCTTGACGCTTTTTTGAAAACTTACAACCAGCAAAATTCAGACTGGGATCGTCTTATTTCTGAAAATGAAAGGCTGCAACAGCAACTTGATGGCTACAAACGCCAAGCTCATACTCAAATTAGCGAAATCGAAGAGTTAAAGAATGAGAATGCGTTTTGTCGCGAAATGGCACTAAAAGCCGAGCAAGTGGCCAACCAGTCAACAGGCTTACAACAAGAGTTGGCGCGAACAAAATTAATGAACCGCTCGCTTACCGAAGAGCTAAAAGAGCTAAAAAAACTGAACCCTAAAAAGCTTAAAGAGCAAAATAAACGCCAGCAAGCCAAGGCGATTGAGAAAGATAAGCGAATTAACCAGCTTGAAGTTTATTTAAAAGAAACAGGGAAAGAGATAACAGAGTTAAAATCAAGCTTAAATAAAGCGGTCGGAAAAATAGCGCAGTTACAAAAACAGCTCGCGCACGATACTGGTAGCGGCCTGTACCATAACGGCGAACACCACTTAATCATTTGGCCACAAAAATCCAAGATACAAGACGCTAACGGAAACATTTTCGAGGGTCGCTCCCTGCTTTATCTTCACCAGTCTGGCCGCGGGGGGCTGATGACATACAACCCCGAAACCGAACAGGTAAACCTGTGCGCTTCGCCTCGCGGCGGGCTGAGGCCAAGTGAAGAGCTAAAAGAATTTGCTCAAAGCTGGCTAACGAAAGTGAATGTCATACAAGAAGGCATTATAAAGGAAGAAGATATGATACCAACCAACTACAACGGCGAAGATTTTTAATTTTTACTCGAAAGCGCCAATTGCAAATCATCAATCATGCACTGAATCGTATAATCAGTGCATGAACCTTTTACCGCCCTATCAATAGCCGACTTGCTTGGCGCAGCGCCGCGAACGGCTTTAATCATCGCCTCTGCCTTGCGCTGGCTTCCTGCTTGAGCAACCAGCGCGGCTAATTGCTCGGTTTTATTTTTCATCAACTACTCTCAGCGCCATTCGTTAATATCAAATTTGTTTCTCTGTGCCAACTCACGCCCAGCGTCCCACGCGGCAGCTCCCAGCTCTCCATGAAGACCTTTTTCATAAGACCTTGTTGAGTTCCCGCTCATATCAAAGCCAATAAATCCCGACACAAACCCAGTTTCAAAGCCGCGAGCTTGGCCAATTGTGGCCACGGCCGCATAAAGTCCGTTGATAACCGCTTGTTGATAAGCTTCTGCTGCTTTTTCGTCTGAAATAAACGTGCAGCCCATCATTTCATAAACCTTTTTAGCAATTTCTTTCGCTTCCGCTGGGGAAAACGGGCTTGATTTTGGCGTGGATAAAAAATGCTGCTCTACAACAGCTTGTACGATTTCTGAATATTCCATATTTCTGATCCCCTATAAATTATCAACGATAACCACGTCGTCATTACAACCAAGCATTTCTCTATAAAACTCAATGCTCTGATCAAGCGCAATGTAATGCTCATAATCTTCTTTAGTCATGTTATCGCAATCGAGCTCATGATGTTCAGCGCTATATTTAGCTGCAATTAAATTTAACTGAGCTTGTAAAGCATCTTTCAGTTTTTTAACGCGTGTTTTATTTACAGTAACCATTTTAATTTTCCTTTTTTTTGCTTTTAGGTTTAAGCACCTTTGCCCTAACCTTTGAATACATAATACGCCCCGATTCGGGGCATTACAAGAAAACTTAACAGTGGGCGTGCTAAGTTGTGATGACAATCACAATAAATCACCGAATTTAAATACACATAAAATATCCATTGAATATCCCAATGATATCTTATATATATAACAAGGATATCAAAGGGAGGATATACACGGTGATAATTACCATTGCACATAACAAGGGCGGCGTGGGTAAAACTACGCTAGCACTTAACTTGGCTGCGCTGCTCAAGCCGGATGTCATTGTCGATCAAGATACGCATCAAAGTTTAGTTATCTTAAACAGACTGCGTGATGAAGCGCTGCCAGTAGTCACTTGCATCAGTCGCGCTGAGCTGATGACGGTTCTAAAGCAATCTGATCAAGGTAAAACAATATTAATTGACTGCGGAGGCTTTGACTCCAACGTAAACCGTTTGGCCGTGGCCGCCGCTGATCTCGTCATTGTGCCGGCTAATGACGATACAACAGAATTAATCGGACTGCGTCACTTTAACCAAGTGCTTGCGGAGCTCAGTAAAGAAATGGGTAGCCACATTACAGGCCATGTTTTATTTAATCGCGTCCATCCGAACCGCCGAAAATTTGAAGATGTCGAAGCGTTTTTGGCAAACGCGGAGCACATGAAGCGACTTGATACAATAATACCTCGCCGCAAGCACTATCCTGATGCGCTGGCGAACGGCGCGGGCGTAACAGAATACAAAGCAACAAAGTACAGTGATGCAGCAAGAGAAATGGTCCGGCTTGTTGATGAAATTAAAGCTAGAATAGAATCAATATAATACACCTTGGATACACTTTAAATATCCAATGAATACATATAAAATACACAAAGAATATATAATTTAAGGCGAATACACATGGCTAAAAACTGGGATGCTTTAGGTAAAGTTGGAGAAAGTGCAGCACTGAAAGAAAATAGCGCTGACACCAGATCAGCAACCAAATCAAAGCACTTGAAAGCGGTGCCGATCAGTTATTTTGAAAAGCATATTGAGCTAAAAAAAGGAGGGAAAACAAGCTTAGATTTCAGCGCTTACATCATCGAAGCGATACGCGAAAAGCTAGAAAGAGACGGGGCGCTATAGCGAAAATTAGTTAGCCGGAGGGCTCTCACACACCGCCGGCTAATTGCAACACACAATCAAAAGGAATCAATCAAATGTCACATGCACAATATACAGCAATATCAAGAACACGTCTAACGGACCTTGCCAGCGTTCCTGCGGGTATGCTTATCGAATATCTGTCAACAAAACCCTCATGGTACCAGCGGGCGGTGTTTAAAATGCTATCGAATGGCCAGTGGTCATAGTCAATAAAGCCCTAGCTGTTTAGCTAGGGCTTTTCTTTATGCCGCTTTATAAGCTCCTTTTATTTGATTAACGAGCGGTTTCAACAAAGTGATACCTGCCGATATTTCTTTCTCTGCGTCGTCGCCTGACAAAATCGCCCTCTCCATCACTTTTAATAGTGATTCCATGTCTGAGCAAATGCTATTGATTGATTCTTGAGCCATTTTATTACATTTATCGTTCATTTTTATTATTACCTAGACAACTTAAAGTAGGTCTGTGCAATAGCTTTGCTATCGCTTTCGGCGTGAAATATGCCCTTTGAGATTAGTGGTGTAAATACACTAGGACAAAATAGTCCTACACTTAATGATAAAGAACTCAAATTGTCCTGTGAGGTGTGATAAATGTCATATGTACCGCTGCTACAAGCACTAAAAAAACGCAGGGAGGCGTCCGGCCTCTCACAAGCTCAGTTTGCAGAGATGGCCGGAATCTCTCTCAAAACGTACCAGAGAATAGAACGTGGTGAATCTGATCTTAAAATGTCACATTACAAAGCGTTAATTCAGAATCTTAAAGTTACTGATTTAGACATATCGCTAGACATGATTGGCATAGAAATGGCGACGCCTTGGGACGTGGCAGCAGCTGCAAGAACGCTGCCGCCGGAAATTAGAACAGTGCTTGTCACTTTGATCATGATGATGTACCGCGACAAAACAACAGACTAAAGTTTTATTTTATTCATATACTCGATCAGTTGGCTTAATTGACTCTCATTACCTCGAACTGAGCTTATTTGCTCATAAATCAACGCTACCGTTGCCCCTGCATGATGCACTCTATCAATAACTAATTTAAGGCCATCAATGCTGCTGGCGAGCTTATCGATGCGCCAGACCACGAGTTCATCGTTTGATTTAAGATTGTTCAATATTGCAGATAGGTCATCACCAATTTGATCGCACTCTTCCAACGCTATCAATTGCATCCCCAAGTCGTCATCGTGAACGACATAGCCGTACTTCATTTTTATCCCCTAGCGTGACACGTCACAATCAATTCAATGATGATAAATCAGCGTAAAATTAGTTGAAATGATGATGTGCATAGAATTGGCAAGCGGTCACTATAATCCGGTGTTTATTATGTCCATTATGTTAAACGAGCGGTTTTGTGGGTGGTTTAAGGGCTTTGGGTTGCATCTTGGCATTTAAAGTCCGAAACCGCTGCTTAGTAAGCCTTAGAGAGAGAAAATTTAAATTGAAAGTTTATTACAGTTTTAGTGGGAAAGTTGGTGAGATATTAGGCGGGGATATTTGGCGATGGATTTACATCGAAACCGCCAAAAGATCGAGTTATCAAAGCTTGGCTGAGCTAAAGCCGTTATCCATGATTAGCGCCGGATCATCTTCATTAATCAACCAGCGTGAACCTTGTGCTTTCCAGGAGCCATCAGATTGCTTGTAATCAACGTTTTCTAGCCTTCCAATAAATCCAAGATCAGTCGAATAGATTTTCTCTACACTGGACGCGGTGCGAATCGTTTTTCTTGGGTTGTATGTGTATTCCATAATTTGCCCTTTACTCATTATCAAATATTGTCATTTGTTCATCTGGCTGTTGCTTCAGGTCCATCTGTTGACCTGTTCGTTCCTGGTAGATGCCGGCAGCAACGTGTCGGCCGGAACGCGACAGCTGAACGCACAAGCTAAGATCGGAGAGCCTGCCGATGTCTAACACTCCACGCTTGCCAAGAACATGAATCCCTTTGCGAAAATTCGACGGATCCAGATCGCCAGTTCGTGACGTGGCAATCATGTCTTTAATCTTGGCCAGCGAGATTGGTCCTGATTTGCCATTGACTTCGAGCAGCGCCAAAACAAAAAGCGCATCTTTCTGGTTTTTTGATAGCCTTACTTTCGACACTTCTTAATCACCTCCAGAGTGAATAAGGAAATATTACCCTCACTTCTTAATCGAGTAAAGCGGAACGGCGCAAAAGAACTATCAATTTAAGGGGATAAACGCAAAGACTAGATAACGAAAGGGATACAGAAATGCATCCCCAGAATTATGCCCAGATTTTGGGGATAAAAAAGGGTGACATTGTCACCCCTTGTTTGCGACCAGCTCTTTAATGCTCTCTATGTTCTTGTTGTGTTTATGGGTGCAGTGATCGCCAATCGCGATGGCCAGAGCCCAGAAAAAAAGCGGACCGACAACTGAGGCGAAAGTGACAATCGTTAATATCAGTAAAATAATTGATCCGGTCACTGAAGAATAGAGCAAACCGAGCGGCCCTAGAAATATCGTCAGTAACAAAGATACCAATCTTGATTTTGGCGTTAAGTTCATACAATGATCCTTTTTTATTTTATCGCTCGATCTCATCATTGATTTGCATATCCTGTCAATCTATTGACTCACATAAAGCAAATGAAAAAGCCAAAGTTGGCTCAAATATTGCCCCATCCCCTTGCGAGGCCGCGCGAAGCGCCTTGGCGGCCTCTGTGTTTGATTTAAAGCGATAGGCTCTGCATTTATTCCACTGGATTGTCAGAGTGAGATGTAGCTTGACGGTCGGATGACAAAAGAAATGTTCAGCGTTCAAATCTGGCCCCTAGCTTCAGCTAGGAAATGGCCAGGCATTATCATTCTTTGTTTATCCACAGTTTTTTGAGTTTATGAAAATAAGAGATCCACTTAATTTATTAATAGGGATTAAAGGGACCCTGTTAATAAATTAAATGTAATCACTCTATAAGATGAACTTACCGCTTGCACTATCAACTATCATCATCAACTCTCATTTTTATAATGTGTATACATGGGTTATACAAAGGTTATTCAAAGCAAGATGGGCAGATCTTTTACTTGTGGATATTTACTTGTGTAAACTCCTAAAAATAAGCAAAAAAAACCGCCACAGAAGCCTGTAGCGGCGTTGGTTTTCTTTTGGGGCGCAGTTAGTTGACCGAAATTAATCGGCATCAAAAAGGCGGGATCTAGTGGGTTAAATGAGCGTCGGGAAGGTCGTCTAAAATAGCGCTATCAAACTGAAATTGATGCGACTCCGTTTGATAGAGCTCAGCATTCAAAGCGTCAGCTCGCTTTTGTCGCGACAGCTTGCTGCTGTAAGTTGGCCACACATTAGAAAGCTTGGCTTTCTTTAATCGATCGAGAGCTTGATTGCGCTGCTCATCAAGCCAGCCTGATTTAAAGCCGATTTCTTTGAATAACTTCGCTGTAAGCCACTTGTAAGCCGCTGTGCCTCTTATCTTACCTTCGTCGTTGCGCAGATCCATCGCTTGGCTATTAAGATAACCGGCTCTAGCGAGCTTATCGATGTAACGAAACCAGCTGGACTCTGGCATTGCCTCACCATAAATGGCTTCGTATCGTTTTCGCATCGAGCGGTGCTTGATCGGATCAAGTTCGTTGGGTTTTGCTACGCCAATTCTGAATGTCGACCAATCCAAGTAAGTGATTATAGTGCTTAATACGCGGATCATGCGCGCGCGAACACGGCGCTGAGAATCGCGCTGGCGACAATCAACTGCGTTGAGTGATTTAAGCAAGAATGGCTTGTCAGCATAAGCGGTTAGCTTATCAATGAAGCGTCTAGTCGGTTCAGCAAGCTTAGATTTACCTGTGCCGATCAGTATCGAACGAACAGCGTCGGAGTATTTGCGCTGATTATTTTGAACTTTTTTCATTTGTCGCCTATAAAATTGGCGGCAAAGCTTGCAGTGGGGAACCGCAACAAGTAAACTAATTAATGCCAATCAATTCGTTTTCGCTTGTTTTTTGTTTGTTGCGACTCGAATTATCGAGAAGCCCGGTTTGCCGCCGGGCTTTTCACCATCTGAATCTTGCCTTTGTTTAACTAACTCAACTCAAACCGTGTTTTGTCTTATCTTAATAACCAAAAACCACATTAAGTGGTAGTTGAGATAAATCTACCACAGCATGCAGCCTTTTGCACCTGCTATGATCGCTTTTCTTTGCAATGATCTCGCGTGTGATGCTTTCTTATCCAGCCGCTAGCGCCACGGGCCAAGCGTATCGCATGCGCTAAGCCTGGATCGCACATGTCGTCATCTTCACTTGCTGCGCACAAAAAGCTCATAAATTCATCTAAGTTTTTTATAGTACAAGAAAGATCGTCAGTAATTAAGTGATTTTGATTGTTAGACATTTTTAGCCCTGCCAAGCTGTATATACATACAGTAATTAGAACTAAAAAATGGGGGATTAGCAAGAAAATAGCGGAGAAAGGAAGATGGCCAGAAACCTGACCATCTTATAAATAAGACCTGTATTTTTTAAAACTCTTCATCACTATCGTTTTGATAGTGCTCTCGAAACTCACTCTCGTCAGCGAAGCGATAAAAGTAACTAGGAACGCCGAAAAAAGTTCGGCGAGGTGTAGTCGGTTCCACTTTAAATTGCTGCCATTCTTCGACTAACTGAGTTGAGTTTGCATGATAACCATCGAGCTCAATAACTGTCGGGCTTTCAGATTCTGGATTAGATACATCGTAGAGTTTTCCGATAATGTCTATCATTTTGTTATCTCCATAGCTTCGGCATCTGATATTTCAAGCGGAATGGCCGTCAACTCTTTTATTAAACTCACGCCCTGGGCTGAATCACTTCGAGTGACTCGTCCGATCAAGATATCTTGTATGACTTCGCTAAAATCAAGCGCGGTCGTGTTTTTAATGACTTGCTTTCCGTTAACGAAAACCGAAAAACGGAATCCATTATGACTTTTTGAGAAAGTAAGCACCGACTTATAAGTCTCACCAACCTTCATTTCAGAAATGGGAATAAGTAAATCCGAAGTGAACTGAAAACCGGAATCGCCAACTCTACGACGCAAAATTAAACCGGTAGACTCCGTGGCAATACCTACACCTGCCCGAGCCACAACTTTACCTGTCAGATAATAATGCTGGCAACGCAGCGGGGATGGCGGCGAAGTATGAACGTGACTAAGATAAATAGTGCCTTGAATCCAATCGTTAACATGTTCGTTAACACGATGAGTATCTGAGTCTCTTGTGACAGCGCTGCCGTCAGTAATGATGGCAGATGTCGCTAATGCTGCGCGTTCAAATTTCACCTCTTTTACCAACAAAGAGCACTCGTCATTCTCTTGATGCTCAGTGTTTGCAAGAGTAAATGCGAGTCTCATTGTTCTGCTACCATCGTTTAAGATTGTTAATGAGTAAAAATGATATCCGTCAGAATGATATTCGTGCTTGTAGTTTAATAGATTAAAATTATCGACTACATCTCCCGAACCTGCGTCTATACCTAGTCTCCAGCGGGCTCTCGAATCAGTGCCACGGCTTTCACCGAACGCTAAAGTTTTAAACTTTGATTTTTCTGATAGTTTTATCTTTAGACTCAGAGTGTAAAGCTGATCATCAACATCTGGAAAAGAGAAGCTTTCCATTAGACTTGCAAAGGGACTGTCAGAGTTAACCGTGATCTTTGTAGCACCTTCGATTTCATCATACTCACGCAATAGCGAACCGGTAGGATTCACCCACCACGGTCCTCTGGATAAGTCATTAGAACGAGTGACTAAATTGACAGACGATTGCTCAGACAATAAACCTAAACACTCGCCCGAAACTGGATCGTACTGAATTCGAGGCGTATTCGGCCCAGCAACACGCAAACCAAAAGGACTTTGATACGTTGCCGCTGTCGCGCGCTCGGTCACTAAAATATCAGTCAGTGGCTTTTTCTCAAGACCCAGCGGACCATAGATTTTGTGCTCATTATTTACAAAATCGAGCGAGAGCGTGGCTTTTTGCTTGATAGACTCTCGCAGAGCTTTACGACGATTAAACTCTGTCATCATCGCTTCTGACACTTCATCGTAAACATGGTCGGCACGCTGTTCGAGTTCTGCCAGCTTTTCATTGCCGGCTTGCTCAATCGCTTTGACGTCTGCATCCATCTGCTTTGCAGTGCGCACTGTATGCTCGACGTTGTTCTGGCCTTTGAATTTGACTGTGCCAGTTTGCGTCCACCATTTTTCCATTTCCGCAAAGTTGGCTTGGGTGGTTTGAGTGAAGTCGCGCATTGTTTTTGCAGCGCCTTCAAAATCGCCGAAAGTTGGCACGATGGCCGCTTGCGCGCTTTGCTGTGATGCATTAGTCCAAGGTTGCTTTAGCTCAAGCTGGCCGCTAAACACGCCCGAAATTTGAACCAAGCCAAAGCCTGGGATAAGTAAACCATCACCGCCCCGAACGCCAGCGGTTGATTGATTGTGCACAGTGACAACTTTAGAGTTGTTCTGCACGCTCACGTTTAGATAAATCCAATCCATAATAATCTCGCTAAAAGAAAACCCAGCCGAAGCTGGGTTTGGGGTTAGTTAAAGGCAGAGCTTTTTCTAAATAATTGCACAATGCTATCGGAAACCGCTTTTACATGACTTCGAGTTCGATCATCCCACGCAACAACTTGAACAGTAACTGTAAATGATTGTTCTGGCTGAATTTTAATAATTGCAGGAGCTCCGCTAAAAGTGTTTTTTTCTTCTGCCGAACCTGATTGATTATTAAAACCGTCTACGCGAACATCACCTCTTGATTGAGAGATCACTTGTCCGTTACAAACGACTCTGCAATAGCCTATTGCTCTCTTGTTTACCATGGCCGCTGCATTGCAAGACACTTCAAAAACCGCAGGAATGACGGCTAGATTTGCCTCGTAACCAGTGTTGTTCTTACCTGAAACGCTGCCGATTGTTGACCAACGATTGTTGATAACATTATTTTCTCCAACGACTTCACGCCTAGAAAGTGTTAATATCTCCGCGCCAACTAAATCGCCGATCATCTGATTTGCTTTAAAGTTGCCTAAAACATTACAATTTTCGCCAATCGTCAGATTGTTTAAATGCCCTCCTCCAACTGAATAAATATGTCCGTTGCCTTGCAACGCAAAAACAACATCGCCGTTTGGGTTTTGAACAACAATCACGTTGTGGCCAGGATTCGAGACTTTGCGAATAAAGACTCTAAACCCGCCCGCGGAACCAACTTCGACTTGATCGATAAACGAACCATCTTTTGCTGTCACTTTGCCAGTGAAATCACCGGTTCCGCCGCGCAAGTGCGGCGCAACAACTTCAGTGCCTGCAACCAAGCGATTGCCGTGCATTGTGCCAAGCGTCATCTGATCGCCGTGGATTATCATCGTCGGCGCTGTCCAGCCTGAGCCATTAAATCGCTTCATCGACGACGCACTGCCCGCTGCATTGCGATACGTCAAGTGATCATCAAGCACTGGCTTGCGCTTATACGCACCGATGAAATCTTGAGTCGCGACCGCGTCGCTCGGAAACACACCGTTGCGCAGCGTTAGCGTATAAACGCCAGCACCCGATTGCGCTTGGATTGCTTCTTTCGAATGCAGCTCATAGCCATCGCTCAATATCATCCGGCCGCGCAGAATTAACTCGCGAAGCTGGTTATCAAGCGACAACAACGGAATGAAGTTTCCGTTGTTCATGACCCCGATGCGGTGATGATCGGCAATGATGTCGAGCGATGATTGCTTACCATCGTTGCTACTAACAAAGCCAGTGACTTTGCCGTTGACATTGGTTGTCATGCCGCCCTTCGCGACGGCTTGACCGTTGTTATCAACAAACGCCGTAGCGTGATAATCAATCCGCGCCTCTTGATCACCAAGCGCTGCATTGAGTGTTTTGGTTGCTTGCGCTAGCGACTGCTCTGCATCTGTCACCACTTGCTCAAGTGACGCTATCCGCGCTTTTTGCTCTTCGGCTATCGATGCTTCAAGCAGCGCGGTCGACTCTGCAAGCTCTGACTCAGCGGTGCTTTTCACTTCATCAATGCGACTGATGAGTGATTGATTTTGCTCACTCATCTGCGACTCAAGCAGCTGCTTGGCTTGCGCTAGCGACTGCTCTGCATCTGTCACAACTTGCTCAAGTGACGCTATCCGCGCTTTTTGCTCTTCTGCTATCGATGCTTCAAGCAGCGCGGTCGACTCTGC